>JAHDDN010000171.1 GCA_020629335.1 Chitinophagales bacterium
ATTTGAATTTTACCGAATATGGACTTTTTAGAGCAAGCCCAACGTTAAAACGTTCCAACCTTCATTTTAAGATTATGATTGGAGTTCGACTAGTTTATAGCCTTTACCATGAATATTCATGATTTTTACTTGCTCGTCTTTTTTGAGGTATTTACGTAGCTTGGCGATGAATACATCCATGCTTCTCGCAGTGAAGTAATTATCTTCTCCCCAAATGGACTTCAGGGCATATTCTCTTTCTAATACTTTGTTTTTTTGCTGGCTCAATAACTTCAGAAGCGCTGCTTCTTTAGTCGTCAATTTGGTATCACCATCTGGGTGGCGCAGCATTTGATCCACAAAGGTGAAATCGTAGGTGCCAATGGTAAATTCGTTGGATTCTGAATTATATAGATCATTGAATTGGGAGCGTCTTAGGATGGCGTCAATTCTTAGGCGCAATTCTTCCATGCTGAAGGGCTTAGTGAGGTAATCGTCTCCGCCTACTTCAAAGCCTTTGATACGGTCTTCTTGCATGCCTTTGGCAGTTAAGAAAATGATTGGTACATCTTTATTGATGCTTCTAATTTTTTTGGAGAGCGTAAAGCCATCCATAAATGGCATCATGACATCTAAGATACAGATATCAAAAGGGGATTGGTTAAAAACCGTCCAGCCTTCTTCGCCATGTTTACATAATTGGGTTTCAAAGCCCTTGATATTCAAATACTCTTGTAATACTGTTCCCAAGTTTGGGTCGTCTTCTACTAATAATACTTTTGCTGCCATAATTATATTTATTTAGGATTATTGTGATTATTTTGAAATGGAAGGAAAAAAGAGATGGTAGTTCCTTTATCAGGTTTACTTTTGGCCTCAATTTTTCCTTGATGGGCATCAATAATGGATTTGACATAACTTAAGCCTAAGCCGAAGCCTTTCACATTATGGATATCGCCCGTGGGTACTCGATAAAATTTCTCAAAGATATGTTTGATCGTATCCTTGGACATTCCGATGCCATTATCTTGGACACTTACAGATATACCATTATTATCACTTTGAGTTTCAATATGGATGATGGGAGTGTCTCTTCTATACTTAATGGCATTATCAATTAAGTTATAGATCACATCGGTTAAGTGCATAGCATCTCCTTCAATAGAAGAGTCCTTAGCATTAAACGATACTGTTAGCTGTCCGTTTAATTTTTCTACTTGTAAGGAGGTTTTTTCGACTACATTTTCTAAAATATGGTGTAAGTCTAAGTCTACCTTATTCATTTTGAGTTCGCCTTTTTCTAAGCGAGCATATTGTAGTACTTTTTCGACATGATTTTCTAAACGTTTATTTTCGTCATAGATGATACCTGAAAATCGCTTGGTATTTGCTTGATCTTTTGAAACATCAGGATCAGCTAGCATCTCACAAGCCAGATTGATGGTTGAGATGGGCGTTTTTAATTCATGGGTCATATTATTGATGAAGTCGGTCTTCATTTCGGATAGCTTCTTTTGTCTTAGAATCGTATTCACTGTATAGGCAAAAGTGAGCATGATGATTAAGTTAAAAAGTAAAGAGGAAGCTAGCATGGCCATAGAATTAGAAAGGATGTATTCATTTCTTCCTGGAAAATGAATAAATAATTGTCCAGGTCCATTATGAATATCATCAGGAAATAGTAAAGTGGTATAACTACTTTCCATGACTTTGTGATCGAAATAACAGGGTTGTGCATATAATTCATCTCCAAAAGGGGAATAGACACAATAGTTATAATCAGATTTGATGCCTGAGTTTTCTAGTGATTGATCTAGTGTTGTTTTTAGCAGTTCTTCATCTATTTTATCATGAAAAGGGGTATTTCCCATAGAAGATACGATATTCATCAACTCATTGATGTAGTATTGCGTACCTTTTGAGCCCATTTTTTCCTGAGAGGGATGGCGATGAGACATAAAGTTAGCTTCCTGTGGGTTAGTATTTGATTTAGTTGGCTCCCCATTATTGGGATTGGCTATCAAAAAAGTATCTATGGTAGCCGGTTTGTAGGAAGAACGCTCGTCAATGGAGATATCAATCATCAGTGGCGAACCGTGAATTCTTCGGGTCATTTCTTTCCTTTCCAGATTGTATACGGCATTATTAAGGGCTTGTCTGACTGATTGGTCAAATCGTTCTCCTTGCATCCGCATAGAATCACTAATCCAGTGGTATTGCATATAAAGCAATCCAGAAAGAGCGAATATCATCAAAGTGACAGCTATATAGAGTGGTCTATGTTTCATTATATACAAAACTAAGGTGTAAATCCGTTGAATATTGGATCATTAACAACATTTAACACAAATTAACGAGTCCTTAACTAATTATTAGAACTCTCCCGATTACATTTGTATCATCGTTACAAAGGCACCATTAAATTACATAATTTCAAACATTAATTTGCTTGAATGGTGCAAAATAGGAATAGCCTTTGTATTTTTACTTAGAATAATGATCACCTCATAAAAAACGTTTACTTATGTTAACATCAAAAAAACTTATACTTGGATTAGCATGCTGTCTAACTTTTGGTAGTGTCCAGACATTTGCACAAAGCAATCAGGAAGATTTTAAAGCGATCATCAATATCAATGGTGAGCAGATGGAATTTGATAGTATGGAAGAATTTCAGAAAGCGATTGAAACCCAACAATTAAATGAAAATATAGAAATTGACTTTGACGGTTTGGAGAATATCAATATGGAAGATATTGAAGGTTTACTAAATATAGAGGAGTTGGAAGGTGAGCATATTCAGAAACGTATCATTATTAAGGAAGGAGAGAATGGTTCGTTTGATCATGATGTTTTCTTTTTTGATAATGGGGCTAAAGCAAGTTGTGGTACGAATCAACAGTCTAATAATAAGGCCATGTTAGGAGTTTATCCTGACTATTCTACTCAAACAGCAGACAATCGTGGGGTTAGAATTAGCGAAGTGGTAGAAGGAAGTGCGGCGGCAGCAGCAGGCCTAAAGACAAATGATTATATTTTATCAATAGATGATGTAGAAGTAGGTGATCAAGCACTACATCATATAATAGGGCAGTATGAGCCAGATGATGTTATAAAAGTCGTTTACCAAAGAGACGCAGCTGTAAATACAGTAAATGTTAGTTTAAAATCGAATGAGCGTTATCAAGAAGAGTCTATGCTTTTCACTCCACAATGGCAAGGCAATATGGGGTGTGATAGCCCTAATAGACAAATGCGTTCTTTCTTCTTTGATGATGAAGCAGAAGATGATAGTGCTTTTTTAGGTGTCTATTTAGCGCAAACAGAAGAGGTAGAAGTAATTGATGGTGTAGAAACTGTAAGAGGTTCTGCTAATAATATAAAAATCACTGGTATTTGTGAAGATAGTGGTGCTGAGAAAGCAGGCTTACAGGAAGGTGATATTATTCTTTCTATCGATAAGGAAGATATAGAGTCCGTGGATGAGTTAATAGAGGTTATTACTTCTTATGAAATTGGGGATGTTGTAAAAGTAAAGTATGAGAGAGATGGTAAAGTGGATAAAGTAAAAGCTACTTTAGGGGAGAAAAAATGTGGTCCAAGCTTTGAGTTTGACGATGATATGGAGTGGTTAAGCAATACGCCATTTAAAAGAGAAAAGCAAAAGTTGATTATCAAGGATGAGAATGGTATAGAGGAAGAATTATTAGACCAAGATGTCAATGTATTCATTATTGATACTGATGAAGAAGGCTTAATCATTGAAAAAGAGGAAGTAGAAATCAATGGTGAGAAAGTGATTAAAATCCGTATTAAAATGGAGGATTTGAATGAGGAGGAAAAGGCCATTATTAATAAAGGCGATACTCAAATTGAGAAAGAAGAATTAAGCTTGAAATCTTTAGCTTTTTATCCTAATCCAAATGAAGGTCGTTTCACGGTTGATTTTGAGTCAACTGAACGTGGCGATGTCGCAGTAAGGATTTTGGATATTGCGGGTAAAGAAGTTTATCGTGATTTGGTAGAAGATTTTAGTGGTCAGTATTCAAATGATGTGGATATTTCTGATCAAGAGCAAGGAACTTATATCCTTCAAATCTCTCAAAATGGAAAAGAAATTACTAAGAAGATAATTTTGAATTAGAAATGATTTAAAGTTATTGACTGGGTAAAAGTGCTTAAATATTTTGTTTTAAAAAGCCGAACATGAAAGTGTTCGGCTTTTTTTATAGACTAAGCCCAAGCGTAAAATAAAAGTTTCTCCCATCAGAAGGAATAATGCCAGGACCAGGATAAGCAGTTGCACGACGGGTAAAGTAAGTGGCATTTGTCAAATTATTGATACCTGTTTGTATTCGGTAATTTTTGTGCTGATAGCTGAAGGATAAATCTTGTACACTATAAGCTGGAATACGGCCACGGGTAGCATCAGCTACAAATTCGGCATTAGTAGCATCAGAAAATTGAGCGGCAGTATAGGCGACTTGATAAGAGGCTTGAAAGTTTTTATAAGAAAAATTGAAGCCCGATTTGAGATTGATAGGAGGGATGAGTTCCACCTGCTTAGCAATGAAAAAACTTTGCCCATCTACATATTGCCCTTGAATAAGACTTAGATTTAGGAAAGCAGATGCTTGCCAATCTCGTTCTTTTTTGAATAAATCGCTAAGTAAAAATTCGGCATAAGTTTCTAAGCCCATTATTCGAGCATCACCAATATTAGTCCGATAAGCTACGGCCTTTTCTATAGTAGCTGGATCGGGTATGATAATCTCGCTTAATCCAATTCGATTTTTGTATTTTAAATAAAAGACGCTGGCGTCTAAACGTAATATGTTCTCAAATAATTGCCCTCTAACTCCTAAGTCGATATTAAATCCTCGCTCATCTTTGAGGAGGCTGTCAATTTGTAAATTAGGATTGACGATGGTTAAGTCGCTGAAGTTGATGGAACGAAAGTTTTGAGAAAAATTAGAATAAACTTCTAATTCATCTGAAAGCCGATAAGCACTACCCAAACCCAATAGCATGAAATTTCTTTTATTACTACGCATATCGCTAAATGCTTGCTGGAAAATGAGTTCACCACCTGAATAAACATTATACTTATAATAGCCATCGGCAGCAGTGCCAATATGTTCTAATCTGAAACCAGGAGTGATGCTCCAACGCTGATTGATATTGAATAAATTCTCTGCAAAAAGAGCGATGTTTTTGCTTGGATATTCGTAAGCGGAATTTTCTAAGTCGTCAGGATTTAGAAAGTTGAAATTAGCATCTGAGTCGGCACTTCCTAATCCTTGCTCGCTTTCGCTATAGCCTTGATAATATCTCAATCCTACCAATAAAGTAGCTAACTGATTGGCGATTTGATAACGGCTGATAAAGCGAGTTTCATTGCCGAAATTTTTATATTTTCCTTTGACCAAATCTCTTTCTAATAATGGATCAGGTCGATTGATCGGTCCAAGCTCTCCTAATGCTTGCCGCTGAGCTAAAAGAGCGAAAGTTCGATTGTTGATCTTGCTTTTCTCACTAATTTGCCAATCGAAATTTAGTGCTGCTAAATTCCAATTAACCTTAAACCAATTTCTTGCTCTATTAGATTGTCGAGGATTCATATTGAATTCAAAATCTTGTAAGCCACCTGCTTGTTGGGCGAGGTATTCCATGAAGGTATATTGAAGTCCAATTTTTAAGTTTTGAGAAAGCTTTTTGGAGATATTCAGATAGGCGGTGTTTTGATGGAATTTGGAATTTTCTCGCCAGCCATTGCCTTGTTTACGTTGGTAGAAAGCGTAGTAGTTCCAATTCTTAATTTGTCCGCCGATACTATTGAAAGAGGAGAGGAGGCCGAAAGAACCAATCGTATTATCGGTACTAAACCCCAGTTTTTTATTTTTATTTCCTTCCTTGAAAACGAAATTTAATAAGCCGCCAAACTGTGGCCCGTATTGAAGAGAGGCCGCTCCACGAACAATCTCTATGCGCTTTAAAGCTTGTAGTGGAGGGGTATAATAACTTTCAGGATAGCCCAGCGCGTCCGCACTAATATCATAGCCATTTTGGCGAGTATTAAAGTGGGCGGTACGATTAGGGTCTAAGCCTCTTGCTCCTATACTTAATTGTAATCCTGCTCCATCGCTTTCCCAAATATTGAGCCCTGCTACGCCTTTATAAGCTTGTCTGGCATTATTAGTAGCTAAATTTGCATTGAGCTTATCTAAGGCAATTACTTCGCTCTTTTTTGCCGCATAAATAGCAGTGCCTTCTACATTGCGCAATTTTCGGATCGCCGCATCACTTTTAGCTTTTACCTCAATCGCTTTTAAGTCTAGTACGATAGAATCTTCCTGGGCTTGTGTAAATGCACAAACGAGACATAATATACTAATAACTATACTCCTCTTTTTCATAAGCTTGGTTTAAAATCTAATATCCATTTTTTATCTCCCAATTCCTCTTCTAAATTGGCAAGGTTAATAGTTGGATCTATGAACTGTTGGCTAACTCTTCCATTAAGTGCTACATAAGAATCAACCGTGATAATGGGGTTTTCAATGCCGTGTTTTTTTTGGTATTCTTGCTTTAGGTGTTGAGCAAACTGATAGATGAAATCTGGCTGAATATTCATTTGCTTTTCCTGAAAGTGTGTTAGATATTGCCCATTGATGATGGTCGTTTTTTTATTGCTTTTAGGGTCTTGAATATGAAAAGTAGTCTGCCCATTTTTCTCAACTAACATCACTCTCCAAGAAAACTTATAACCTTCTTCTGTCCATAAAATATTCCCATCATACAAATGATGTCTAAAAGGCAAAACTAATTGAAGGACTAATAATAAAGCAAAAGCTGGGTAGAGTAGTTTTTTAACCTTAGTAGAATACTGATAAGTTGGTGGCGCTTTTAAACTTTTAAATTCGCCCAATATTTTTTGATGAAATTCAGCGGGGAAAAATATCAGAGCACT
This sequence comes from Chitinophagales bacterium, assembly GCA_020629335.1. The sequence continues at coordinate 6,950 of JAHDDN010000171.1, forward strand.
AAAAATCATAATGAAAGGAAACAAGCCAATATTAAACAGCATAGCCGTTAATAAATGGAAAACTACGACAGCCAAATAAGCCAATAGACGAGTGTGACGATTCAATAAAAAAAAGACAATTGTCAAATCATAAAATGCTCCTATCCAACTAAATAAATATGCCGTTTCCTGAAACTGAAAAAAGTAACCAATAATAGGCCAGTGAGCGTGTTCGGGTAGCCAAACAGATAAAGGCATTGCTCTAAATAGCCAGTCAGGATTCAATTTAGCAATACCAGCACAGCCATAGACAATCGCCAATTGCACCATCAAAATATGAATACACCAAGCAGGAATTTGACTGCTTTTTAAAGAAGGATTTAGTAAGGTATCTACAGAGTACGCTCGATTAGCAGGTAAGAATATCAACCAAAAAGACAAGCAGCAAACCAAGTAGTAATGATTCAAATAATTGCTCGCATCTATTAACTCCACATAAGTAAAGCACAGAAAGAAAACAATAGCAGATAAGCGATAAAAACAGCCCAGCATAATTCCCAAGGCGCTTAAAACAATTAAGGCGAAAACAGCATACATGCCCATTTCGCCTAAGGGTTGAACCCACTCAAATCCATAGAACTTAAAAAAGAAAGTTGGCTCTAAATACAATTTTTCTATCCAGCCATTAAGCATAAAACGCATGCCTCCATAAGCCATTAAAGCACCAAAGAAAATTCTAAAAGTAATAAGCGGCGCTATGCTGATACTACGATCATTAATATAAGATTGGATAGCGGCTAATGGACTCATAACTAATCGTTATCGCTTGGGTTATCAATATAAGTAATAGACACACATAAGACAGAAGGCATATCGGTTTTGATATTAATTAATTGCTTGACTACCTCATTATAGGCATTTTCTGCTTCGCTATTATTGTTTTCGATAATAGTAGAAAGACTTTGAGAATTACCTAATGCATTAACCGTATTAATCGCATCCGTATAATAGTTTTTAATTACTTCTCCTAAAGCCTGCTCATTTTTTTGAGCATTCGTGATGCTGAGATAATCATCTAAGCCAACTCCATCAACCCCATTATTTCCTTTGCCTAAATATAAAGCTTGACTTGCGGCTAAGGACGCCTGTATTAATGGTAGAGAAAGTCCACTATAATAAGCCTCTACTTTATCAGGATTAGTAAAACCTAAAGTAAGGACACCAGCAGGTACTCCCAATTTTTCTCTTTTAATCAACTCATAGTTTTCATTAAGTCCATTGATAATTAAACTCAAAGAACTACCAGCAGCCGTACCAGTATTATCCACAAAAAAGCTTCGATATTCCGAATTCCATTTGTCTAAAGTAGTGCTCACTCGCATTTGTATATCCGAAATAATGGCTAATAAAAAATTGCCATAGCTTTCATCATTCGTAAACTGTAGAATCGTATTTTCACTATCTGTTTGGTATAATAAATAATCAATGGCAGGTAAGCCCTTATCAAAAGTATCGGGCTGATCAAAATTATAATCTTCCGTATCAATTCGGTTTAGAGTCGCCGTAACATCCAGCGGAAAACTATTCAAACTAGCTCGTAAAAACACTTCTTCCGCAGGCCCAAACTCATATTGAGCTGCTGTCTGCCACTTCATATAAGTCTGCTCAAAATGTTCCTTAAGTATCTCTAATGAAGCCGTATTGGGAGCACTCACAAATTCATTCGCCGACTCAGAAAGCCCTATAATACGACTATTCAAATCCTCATAAGCTGGCATAATAATATGATCCACCATATTTTCAAACATCGTCTGCTGGTCAAATTCTGCATAACAAGTACTGCTATTATTGCCCTCTTCTCCGCAAGAAATAAGTAATACACTAAAGGCGATAAACAAAATGTTAAAATAGCGGATCATACATTATTTTTATTTAGATTGAATACAAATAAGGTTGCGAAGGTAGTTATTTAGAATGATTCTACAAAAGGATTTTAGGCTTATATTCAGCAAAAAAATTGATTAACAATTAGAAAAAAAGTAAATTTGGTAAATCAACAAGTACGAATACCCAAATATGACTAAGAATCTCGATACAAGAAAGTATAAGTTAATCAAAGCTATTATGTCTCTAAGTGATGAAGATGCTATATCAGCAATGGAACATCAAGTATCATTAATAAAAGATAAGCCAGATTTTTGGGAGGCAATCAAACCAATCAAAAAGACTTACTCTCTAGAACAAATGATTAAAGATCAAAATTATCAACCTATTAGTAAAGAAGATTTTTTTCAATTGACAAGTGAACTTGGAATAGACGAACCACTTGAAGATTTACTAGAAATGCTTGATTAATGGATTAGGAATCTAAAACTCATCTTTCAACTCCTCCAAACCAAATATCTCCGCCAATTCATCCTTAGCTGCTTGCAAATTCGCTACACTAGTAGTGTACAAATTCATGCCCTCAAAATCAGCCGATCCAGCAATCGTATTCAACAAACTCTCTACCTGTCCATTCGAAATCAACTTCGCCTCATTAAACGGAAGCGCATAAATAAATCCAATCGCCTCAGAAAGCGCATGAGATCGAATGACCATATCATCAAATCCAGCCATGCCCTCATTCAAATAATGCAAAGCAGATCCCACAGCAATCAATTCCCAAGTCGCTCTGGCCTCCTCAATCGCCTCATCTCTCACACTCATATCTTTAGCAGAAATTCCAGCACGCCCCTTAATAAAAGCATCCATTAAGGTCTGATTACAATTCAAAAGCGCATCTCTTTTATTAGAGTAACTACCCCAAAAAACCAATCCATCCGCATTCGTTGGGAAGTCTATTGGTACCCCAAAATATCCAAAAGCCTCATCCCAATGATGCTCCATTTCTGTTCCTTCTCCTTCTATCGTTGACTCATTGTCCACCTCCATTTTTCCACTTCCCATATAAACAGAAGTCGCCTGATAATACAAACAAGCCCCCATCAATCCCTTCTCTATCAATTGTGCATGATCCAATCCATCATCTCCCACCAAATAACTATCCTCCCCATTACTAATCACTCCAGAAACACCTTCACTACCAGCTACAGTAGACTGGCTCGCTATCGCTAACTCCTCAAAAAGTGCATCAAAAGCAGCTTGCTCTGATTCAAAAGTTTTACTTTTTAATTGCTTACTGTCTTCATAGCTTCCTTCCCAAGTCGCCCCTTCATTTGCATACATCGCCTTCATGGCATTTGCATCTAAAGCCACTCCAGATTCTCGAGAAGTAGCCATATAGTTTTTTAGTTCTAATAACATCCCCAATCGCTGCGTCTGCCCACTATAACTCACATTCTCAAAATCATAAGTCGCTGGATAACTGAACTCATCATCCGCCTCCTTACATCCCATCATTGACAAGCCCATGAAAGCAATTAGTAACAAAGAATAATATCGCATGTTTTTATTTAGACTGATTATAAATAAGATGCTGCAAAGGTAATTATTACAATCAGATTTCCAAATATCCCATGATAAATT
>JAHDDN010000172.1 GCA_020629335.1 Chitinophagales bacterium
GTTTTTCAGTTCAAACGTTAATTGTCGGCTTAGGGATAGTAGCGGTATGTGGCGTTCATGGCCTGACTTATGGAGCTTAGGCAGATGCAGGCTGGCCACGAAGTGGCAGACAAATATGCCTTAGCGGAATAGGAAGGACATAGCCACATAAGAGCGGATAGCCCGACCTGATTATTTTTGCCATCGTATGTAGGGGCCGTACCGATGTGTCGGCCCAACGATGGCAAAAATAATCAGGGAAGCCCCTAAAATTAAAGTGTTTTTAAATATTCTATTAAAGCGCCTCGGTCGCTATCACTTAGGTGATCACCAAAGGTGTGACCGCCATTGCCATAACCATAGATGGTCGTGTCATACGTATCTGTATCTACTTGGCTACTTTCTGTAGTGTAATTCCATCCTATTTTATCAAAATCATAGTCATCATCCTCGAAAGTGCGCTTCCAATAAGTGGGTCTTTGCTCACTATTGAGGAGGTCTTCTAATGTGGGAACAGAGCCGTTGTGTAGATAAGGAGCTGATGCCCAAATTCCATCTAATGGCTGAGCCACATAACCGCCTTCTGCTATTAATTGTGCGCTATTTGGATCTTGAGAGAACCAGCCTGTATTGAACCAATTTTTGAAGTCTTGGAATTCGGCAGACTCATAGCTATCTGATAGCTTGGCATCTGTACCGACCACATCGGTATCGACTAATAAGTTCGGATAAAATTCTTCTGCGCCATAGGTACCGTGACAGCCTGAACAACTTTGCTCAAAAATCAGTTTTCCTTGATCGGCTAAGTTTTGATCAATGGCTTCTGGATAAGTCGGTGCATCTATGCTGTATAAGTAAGCCAAAATATCGGGAAATTTAGCATCAACCTCATTGGCTTTAGTACTGTCTTTCATTGTTAATAAACTCGAAGCCATCAAGTAACGAGAGAAGTCTCCCCTTCCCATACCATTATAAAACATGGCGTTTTTCTTCTTTAAAACCCACCAAGGCGGAACGTCTGTTGGGACCAAATCAGGCAGATTTTCATAAAGTGGCTCGTCTGACCACTCTAAGCTGTATTTATCTCTATGAGCGGCTAAAACGGCTGCAATCATATCAGCAGGATTAGGACCACGCATTTCTGTTACCAAATTAGGACCAGTGGTTTCGGCCGCTTTCGCAAATGGCTCATAAGCTTCCCATTCTGGTGAACCAACTCCAAACATATTTTGAATCACTAGATCAACCAGAGGAACAATTGCCCCTGCATCTTCAGTAAAGTCAACGGTTGAATTACCTAATCCTACTATAAACTCACCATTGATCTTGCCAGCATGGCATTGCATACAATTTGGTGCTACCACTCGCACGCCATTGGGGGCATTGACTGCTGTATAATCATGAGATACGACCGCATTATCACCATCTCTGCCTAAATAATTTTCGGGTGTTTCGCCAAAGGCTGCCAAATAAGCATCATAAGGTACACCTGAGCTTAGATAATCACCATTAACCAAGTAATCATAACCGATAGTTGCGTCGCCATTAGTTCTTTGGGTGCTCACTGGGATTTGTATAGTACCTGATGGAGGCGTATATTCCTCTGATGGTGGATCATCGGGTGTGTTTTCCTTGCTACACATGACCATTATCAAACAAAAAAGCAGTAAGCCTATTGAAGTCGATACTTTTTTCATATTATTGCTATATTGGAATGCTAAGATTCCTTTACTTTTAAAAAATTGGATTAGATTAGATTGCGATACAAACAAATTTAACCATTAATATAAATAAAACATTTTGCACCCACAAAAAGAAAACATCCTATATGGCAGGAAGCCGATATTAGAAGCCTTGGAAGCTGGTAAAAAGTTAGAAAAAATATATTTACAGCAAGGAATTAGTAAGGATTTCTTCAAGGAAGTCTACCATTTGGCTAAAGAAAATAATATCACACTTCAACAAGTCCCGTCTTCCAAATTGAATAAAATTTGTAAGCAAAACCATCAAGGAGCAGTGGCTTATGCTGCATTAATCAATTACTATGAAATGGCTGATATTTATAGCCATACCATGGATAAAGGGGAAATGCCCCTCTTTATTATGGTAGATGGAGTAACTGATGTGCGTAATTTAGGCGCTATTGCTCGTTCGGCAGCTTGTACGGGTGTTCATGCCCTGATACTGCCTGCTAAGGGAAATGCAATTATTAATGCAGATGCAATCAAATCTTCCGCAGGGGCGCTTAATCAATTGCCTGTATGTAAAGTAAATAGCTTCACTAAAGCAATTGCAGAACTCCAATCTTATGGAATTCAAATAGTGGCTTCTGCACTAAAAAGAGAGGCCCTGCCTATCAATGAGGTAGATTTGACGATTCCCACTTGTATAGTAATGGGCTCTGAAGAGAAAGGAATTCCAAGAGAACACCTACAGTTAGTAGATCAAATTAGCTTTATACCGATTATCGGCGACTTTGACTCTTATAATGTTTCTGTAGCAGCTGGTATGATTCTTTATGAAGCCATGATGCAACGCAAGAAAGTATAGCACAAAAAAAGGCTTGACAACACAATTCGCTGTCAAGCCTTTTTTTATTTTTTCATCATTACCGCTAAGGAACAACGGTCAAGCCAGTACTCGCAAATATAAACTTGTACATGATTAGGTAAACAATCGCACCAGCAATATAACCTATCGCTGCTAACCAACCAATACGCTTCACATACCAGAAGAATGGAATCTTCTCAATCCCCATAATGGCTACCCCTGCTGCTGAACCAATGATTAACATACTTCCACCAACTCCAGCACAGTAAGCAATAAACTGCCATAATTTGCTATCCATCACATAATCTGACATGGAGAACATCTTCTGGCTCGCTGCTACCAATGGTACATTATCTACAACCGCTGACATGGCTCCAATGATAATTACAATAATATCGATATTGCCAATCACATCTAATAACCATTTCGCTAAGCCTGCTAATAAACCAGTAGCCTGTAATGCGCCTACCGCTGATAAGATTCCCAAGAAGAATAAGATACTTGGCGTATCAATTTTTTCTAAGGCATGAATAACAGATAAGTTGGATTTTTCTTCCATACTCTTCTTGCTATGCATTAGCTCTGTAACGAACCAAAGTACCCCTAAACCAAATAACATTCCTGTAAAAGGTGGTAAGTGGGTAATCACCTTAAATACTGGTACGAATAACATTAAACTAACTCCTAAAGCTAATACAAAGTATCGCTCTTTTTCAGTTGTTTTAAATTCAGTATTGATCAATGGCTTTTGGAATTCTCCTTTTATCTGAGGAGAAATAATCAATAGCGGTATCAACATCGCTACGAAACTTGGAATAATCAAACTCAATACCACCTTACTGGCCGATATCTGTCCACCGATCCAAAGCATAGTAGTGGTTACATCACCCATAGGACTCCAAGCACCGCCGGCATTCGCAGATATTATGATCATACCCGCAAATATCATACGGCTTATTCGCCCTTTTATCAACTTCTTTAATAGAGATGCCATTACGATGGCGGTGGTTAAATTGTCCAATACCGCCGACATAAAGAAGGTCAGTATACACAGAATCCACATCAAACTCCGATTACTGGAGGGATTAATCCGACTGGTAATGACATGAAAACCATCATGGGAGTCTATAATCTCCACTATGGTCATCGCACCTAGTAAAAAGAAGAGTATCTGAGCTATCTCCGCCAAAAGATGGTTCAAATGATTGGTCACTAAGCCAAACTCACTTACTCCATGTGCTACCAAGAATCCAACAGCTAATACCGCCCAAGATAACATACCCGTAATCAATGCTGGGGCGGTTTTCTCTACATGAATATTATGCTCTATCGTAATGAGCGTATAGCCGATAATAAATATCGCTAAGATAATCCAGTTAAAGGGGGAGCCAAGATCTATATACTCCATTACCCCGCCTCCGCCTCCTGCGGCTAAAAACAAGCTCTCTATCATGATTTTGATTTACTTAGATTCAACATTCAAGTAGGTAAGAATATGACTAAAAGACATACTTCCTCCTTCTTTCTTCTAAAAAGCACACAAAACTAAGAAAATCTTACAGAATTGGTACAGTTACAAGCAAATTAAAAAGCATTAATCACAAGTACGACATAAATTAAGGCTGCTAAGGAACGTTTAAAAAATAAGATTGGCATTTGCAGCTAAATATTTTGTATCAAGACAAGGCGAAAGCCTGTCCTGTAAGGAATGCAGGCGATGCAGCGCATCGGCAAGGCTTTTCAACGAAGTATTGGTACAAAAGATTAGTTGCTAAATGTGGAAATTATTTTTTAAACGTTCCTAAGGTTTATCCTTTGCCCATGCTCCATAACCGCCCTTCAAATCATAAATATCCTTAAAGCCCATCTCTTTCATCATATTTGCACACTTATTACTCCTTCCTCCAGCAGCACAATACACAAAAATAGGCTTCTCTCTATCCAATTTATCCACCTTCTCCTTAAATCCATCCTGATAGTAATCAATCACCATAGCATTTTTAATCGCTCCCTTCTGCACCTCCTCCATTGTACGCACATCCAACAAAATTGGATTAGTCGCCTGATCATAAGCCGCCTTAAACTCCGCTGGAGGTAATACCTGTATGCCTTCCGTAGTTCCACCTGAACTACAAGCCACTATAATTAAGCCTAATAATACAACCACAATCAATAAATACTTTTCCATCACTTTATTTTTTTTAGTTAAAAATTTTTCATTTGGGGCTTGCCTTGTCTATACCATTTTTTGATTATTTTTTTCTTTTGGGGCTTCCTGCTACGCTCGCAAAGGCAAGTGCGCAGCACAAACCAAAATATTTATCATTCATCATTATGCATTAATCATTGCAAGCGAAGCGCAGCAGTCGGGCTGTCCGCTCTTATGTGGCTATGCTGCTCCCACTCTGCTAAGTGCTGCTTGTCTGCCCTGCGGGCCAGCCATCGCATCACTAAGCGCCGTAGGTCGCTGCATGAACGCCACATACCGCTACCATCCCTAAGCCAAAACTAGCGATGAGTGCATAGTGATGAGCGATGAGTAAAAACGCTATGCGCTCATCGCTCATCGCTATGCGCTAGCAAAAGCACTGGCAAAAGTGTCAAATCTGCTATCATCGCTACTAAAAGCGTAATAGAAATCAACAAACCGATGTAGAAAGTACCCAAAAAATCCGACAAGCACAAAACCATAAAGCCGCTTGTCAAAATAATGGAGGTAATACTAATCGCCTTGCCTGTATCTAAATAGGTATTGAGCAATGCCCTCCTCAATGGGTGCTTCGCTCGCTCCATCCTAAATCGACTCAGAAAGTGAATACTATCATCCACCGCTATCCCGAAGGAAATAATGAAAATGATAGAAGTCGAAATCTTTAAGTCGATACCCACAAAACCCATTACCCCTGCTATAAACAGCAAAGGCAACAAATTCGGAATCAAGGTCAGTAATACCATTTTTACAGATCTCAACAAAAAGCCAAAGATCAAGGCAATGATCCCAATAGCAAAGGCCAAACCAAGCAATACATTCCTCGCCAAAAAGCTATTATTCAAATCCAACAAATAAGGCGTACCAGTAATACGATAATCTAATTGAACATTGGGTAATCGATCAATAAAGGCATACAATGACGCCTCTTTCTCTTGCAATACCAAACTTCCCAGATCTGGAATTTGCCCCGACACACGCGCACTCCGCCTATCCTCCGCTAAAAAACGATCAATTGGCATTTGATCCTTAAATTTATCTATATTTTGTGCTAATTGCCTGATTTGACTAGCTTTTTCTGGTATTTTGTAGAATTTTTCTCGCCCATTATGCTGAATGCGATTCGCTTGCTTGGCAAAAACAGCGGGCGATATGATATTTCTCACACCATACTCCTCCACTAAAAAGCTGTCCACTGCCGCAATTTCTCTCAATATCTCAGGCGTAAATAAACTAACAGTACTATCTGGTAAACTCAACACCATATCAAAGGAACGAGCCCCTGCAAAATGATCTTCAAAGAAATTAAAAGCCTGCTTCTGATGATTACTCTCCTTCAAATCCTCCAACAAAAAGTTATTCACCTTTATCTGACTGGCCCCCACCAAACCCAACAAAACTACAAAAGCTGAAATAAGCATAATCATCTTTTGATGCCCTTCCACCCAATAAAAACACTTAGTCAAAAAATCATCTGCCCAGCCTCCTACATTTTGCGCTTGGCTATACAATGGACCATGCAACATCACTAAAGCTGGTAAAAGAGTATAGGTCAAAAATAGAGCTATCACTAAACCTATAGTCGCATATATTCCCAAATCTACTAGAGGCAAAAAGGAGGAGGTCGTCAAACTAATAAAGCCGATAGCTGTAGTGAAAGTAGTCATCATAGTGGCTAATCCGACCTCTTTGCAAGCGGCTTTCAAAGCCAGCACCTTCTCCTCCCCTCGCTTCCTCCGATGCAAATAATTAGTCAATAAATGGATCGTATCAGATATACCAATCACCAATAAAATAGTCGGAATAATATTAGAGATAATATCTATCGACTTGCCCGTAAATACCATAATCCCTATCGTCCATAATACCGTCAAACCCACTACGGACAATGGCATCCATACTCCCCATAATGTCCGATAAGAAAACAATAGAAATAACATAATCACTAGCACCGAAGCTCCGATAAATACCTTCACCTCCCGCTCTATCATCTGGATAAAGTTCGTTTGACCAAAGCATTTACCTGCTATATGCAATTCATCAAACTCAAAGTCTGCTAATACTTCATTGATATGATGATATAAATGACCACAGCCTTCTTCCTCTAATAGATTAGTATTCTTTACAAAGATCAAAACCGTTTGATCCGCAAAAAATTGACCGACTAAATCTGTTTTTTCATAGATTTTTAAGCTGTCAGCTTTATATTTATCAGGATTTTTCCAATGAAGGATGGGAAGCTCCATCAGCTTAGCGCTCATGGGCCGCTTTTGGTAGTCCTTTAAGTTAGTAGGGGATTGTACAAAGTCAACATCAGGCAATAAAGCCAAGCGATTGCTCAAGCTGTCTATCTTAGAAAGAAAATCATAACGAAAAACTCCTTCCTCATTCCTTATACCAATCAATATATAGTCATTATCATTTTCAAAAGTGGCTCTAAACTCTTGAAAGAACAAAGTCTCCTCTGCATTTGCAGGAAAGAGCTTTTCTAAATCGTAATCAAAGCTAATATTACGCAACTGCCCAGCCCAAAATATGGAGCTGGCTATAATTAATCCTAGGACGATCCAACTATATTTGCGTAAACTCAAAGGGTTCATTGATTATTTTTGTAATTATTCAGCATTAATGCTTAATAGTTACTTCTTTCTCAAAATAGCCAAATTCTTCTCCGCTATCTCTATATTTTGCTCACAAAGTTGGATTTCTATTTGAGCTTCGCTACCTACCTTATCATAATATCGCTTGGCTTGCTTATAATCTAATAGCACTTTATTCAGCAGATTCAATTGATCAGATTGCTTAGTGGCTGCTTGAAATTTCTGGGTTCGAGCATGCGCATATGCCACATATGCATCTCCAAATGATCGATTCATGCCACCGCTTTTATCATAGTTTAAGCCTTTTTTAGCCGCTTTTAAAGCTTTGTCGGCCCAGACTAAAGCTTCCTCCGCTGGTAATTCCCGAATCTTATTGCAATAAGTAGCTACTTGATTTTTGTATAATCGAGTGATCGCTTGATTGGCTATATCTTTATCATCTGCATATTTGGCCGCATCTTTATAGACCAACTCAATATTTCTAAACATTTGGCTAATACTATCTATTGATAAACTTGCGATCTCTACTTGCATTTGCTCCCCTATTGATGCCCCATAATTCATATAAGATTGGAACATCCGCCTTTTATTCTTTGGATGAAAAGCGTGAGAGTTACGGGCAGTCATTAGTAATTGCTCATGCTCTTCTAGTGTTAAATAGCGATTAATACTATCTTGAAAGGCATAGCAAACTTTATCTTGCTTGAGGTGTGTCTGTATTTTTTCTGAAGAATCAGCATAAAAATCAGCATGATCAATTGGGCAATCTACTAATTGCCACATAGGATCTTCTGGCAAATGACTTAATACAAACTCCTTTGGATCAGGCATAAACCATTGCTCATCAAATTTTTTGATGAATTTTAATGTCTCCATGTTCATATTTCCTGCTCCCCATGTCACATCTACTAATTTCCACTCCCCATCTACTTGTATGGCATTCCAAGCATGAGTGGGCTGGTGTATATTTGTACCACTTGGTCTCGACTTAGTAAATCCTGCAATATACATACAAGGGATATTGGCTAAACGACACATTTCTTCCATCATATAAGAATAGCCTTGACAAACTGCTTCTCTATTTCTCAATCCACTATTAATGACACCTTTCTTAACAGTTTTAATATCTCTTATCATTATCGGCTTCGTGCTAAAATCTAAGAAGTCCTCTACATCATAGGTGATATGATGTGTCAGCCATAAGTAAAAATTACGGACTTTCTCTTGATCACTTGTAGCATCTTTAATCAAATAGGCCGTTAATGATTCCATAGATTCAGTAGCCGATTCAGGCACACTCTTTAAGAATGCTTTCTCGGCAGCCGTTTGAGCAGCTAAGTTCAAAAGCAATAGATTAAGGGCAAAAACAGCTATAAAAAGACGAATTCCTTTACTCATGAGATAGTTTTGCTTGATTCAATGGGTTTTCGATAGAATCATGCATTATCTGAAAAAGTAAAAAACACCCAGCTTGGGCGACCACAAGGGTCGCCCCTACTTTTTTAATAACATGATACTAAAGAATCACAAAATTACTATTTTCTAATACGTTCTACAAAGTCTTTAACTCGCTTTTCTTCTACTATATTTTGTGCTTTACCCGCTTTTTTGAAATAACTTCCTACTATAAAGGCATCAGCATATTGACTTAGTTCTTGATAATTATCTGGATTGGTACCGCTTCCAACTAATACTGGCTTACGAGAAGCACCTTTTACTTCTGCTAATTTTTCGGTGGAGGTAGCTGCTCCCGTTCGAGTTCCTGAGACGATGAGCGCATCAACCATACCTCTTTCAGCCATATCTACTGCTTCTAAAGCGATGCCTCTTCCCGCTAAAGCCTGGGCGTGCTTGACCCCCACATCAGCAAATATCTGTACTTTGGAATGAAGCGCTTTTCTTAATCGAAGGCTTTCATGAGCCATTCCTTGTATAATGCCTTGATCGGCTACTACTGCATTCATGTGTACATTCACCCTGATGAAGTCCGCCCCCGCTGCTGTAGCAATCGACAAAGCCGCAATCGCATCATTGCGCAATACATTCACTCCTACTGGCACGCTTACCCTTGATGTCACAGCTTTAGTGAGCATAGACATAGCGGCTATAGTAGCTGGACTAACTTGGTCTGGATAAAAGGGCGTATCCCCAAAGTTTTCGATGATGATACCATCTAAGTACTGACTCAAAATATCGGCCTCATATATAGCTCTATTATATACTTTCTCTAATTTACCATCATAAAACGGCGCGCCTGGTAATGGTAGTAAGTGTATACAGCCTATGATAGGCTTTCTCTTTTTTCCTGGGAATAGTTTTTTGAAACTCATATTTGGGGATTAGTTTATTGGTTGAATAGTGTATTAGTTGATTCGTGAGTAGTGTATTAGTTGGTTTGTGTGCTAAGCTTTTATTAATACCTAATTTACTAATACACCAATTAACCATTATAACAGTTAACTAATTTACCAAGACCGGCTTAGGGATGGTAGCGGTATGTGGCGTCAATGGGGCTGCTTATGTAGCTTAGTGATGTGACGGCTGGCCCGAAGGGCAGACAAGCAGCACTTAGCGTAATAGCAGACACATAGCCACATAAGAGCGGACAGCCCGACCAGATTTGTTTTTGGCCATCGTTGGGCCGACACATAGGTACGGCCCCTACGGTTGGGCCGACACATAGGTAGGCCCCTACGGACGATGGCCAAAAACAAATCTGGGAAGCCCCTAAAAATCTATCGATCCTTAACAAGCATTTGAAATTATACTATTACTTGACTATATATGTATAATTTTCTTACATAAGGGCGCATTTCGCTAAAGAGCAAAATTATTTACTACCATTTTTTTGCAATATATAAGCGCAATAAATTGGGTGATCGCTGATTAATGAAATTAGGGCGCTTGCAGGCTTTCTTCCACTCTTGTTAAGCGGGCGCTAATATATTAAATATAGTTGTGACTATGCAATATATGCGGCGTCTAACTTTATGTTTGACAAAAGGTGCAATTATACATTACTTTTACCCATAATTTAGGTTATAAGTACTTGCCAACGAATATTCAGAAAATTTTGATTTTCAGGCGATATTGCGTA
>JAHDDN010000173.1 GCA_020629335.1 Chitinophagales bacterium
TCAAGAACGGATGCAAAAATAATTCTTTATTATTTAATTTACAATTATTTTGCTATTTATTTTTGCGAGAATAAATGCTTGCCTGCTTTATAGTTATCTAAGCCCTGTTCTAAGAAGCTGGCATAGGCATCGATATCTGGTGTATAAGCTACTGGAGTATTCAAGAACTCTCCTTTTTCGTTCATTAATACGTAGTAAGGCTGACTATTCGTTTCGAAGCATTTGGTTTGTAAATAGCTCCACTTATTACCTACTGTACGAACTCTTTTCTTTTTGCCATTGAGTGTGTATTCAAACTGTTCTTCTTTAGGTAATGGGATATTTTCGTCTACATAAAGCGAAACCAATGTGTACTGATCGATTAGCTTAGCTACTTTTTCATCTGGCCATACATTTTCCTCCATCTTACGGCAGTTGACACATGCCCAACCAGTGAAGTCTACCAGAATTGGTTTGCCTGTTTTACGAGCCAAGGCAATCCCCTCGTCAAGGTCTTGGATATGGTGATCATCTCCTTCGTGTCCTCCTCCCCATAGGTTAGAGATGTTGTAGAATGTTGGAGGTGGGAAACCACTAATTAGGCTACCTACTACTGGCATATTTTTATTGATGACGCCAGGCATTAATAGTAAGGCAAAGATGAGTGCCAAAGCACCAATTCCCATTCGCAAAGGAGATAGCTTCTTAATTGGGCTATCGTGTGGAAATTTGATCTTTCCAAATAAATAGATTCCTAAGCCTAACAATAAGACTACCCATATACCGATGAATAATTCTCTTGGTAAGATTCCCCACTGGCGTACCATATCTGCATTTGATAAGAACTTCATGGCAAATATCAGCTCTACGAAGCCTAATACCACTTTTACGGTATTCATCCAGCCACCTGATCTTGGTAATGAGTTTAACCAGCCAGGGAAGGCGGCAAATAAGGCAAATGGAAGCGCTAAGGCTACCGCAAAGCCTGTCATACCTACGATAGGGCCAATTTTTTCACCATTCACTGCTGCGTCTACTAATAAGGTACCGATGATCGGGCCTGTGCAAGAGAAAGATACTAATGCTAAGGTGAATGCCATAAAGAAGATACCGATCAAACCACCTTTATCTGAAGCAGAATCAACTCTATTCACTAGGCCTTGAGGAAGCGTAATCTCGAAATAACCAAAGAAGGAGATCGCAAAGAATACGAATACTGCAAAGAAGGCTAGGTTAAACCATGGATTAGTCGATAGAACATTTAAGGTATCTGCACCGAATAAAGCCGTTACGATATAGCCTAATGATACATAAATCACGATAATAGAAATCGCATAAATTAAGGCATTTTGAATACCCTTACTTTTGGTTTTACTACTCTTGGTAAAGAAACTTACCGTTAGTGGAATCATTGGGAATACACAAGGCGTCAGTAAGGCAGCAAAACCACCTAAGAAGCCTAATATAAATATTGTCCATAAGGAACGTCCTTGTTTTTCAGATTTTCCTCCTCCGCTTTTGCCGCTTGAACCTGCTGAGGCAAAAGCTGCACTTTCTGCATCCATACCACAGTGGGCGATAGCATTTTTAGTGATTTGCTCACTGCCAGTTGCTCCTCCAGTTCCTTTATTAGCAGCAGTTGTAGCTGCTATACCTGATGCTCCGCTATCTTTACCAAATGCAAAATCAACATCATCTGGCGGTAAGCAACGTTCGTCATTACAAGTCATGAACTGCAGATATCCTGTAGGTACGGCTCCTTCTTTATTTGTTTTGTACTTGCGTTTAAATTCTATATGCTTGGCATATTTTTTTACTTGCATCTCGAATACTGGATCAAAGCCATCTTTTAGCTTTCCCTCCTCTCTTACCTTATCTTCTAAGAATTCGATATCTGAGCTTTCTTCAAAGTTAAAGCTTGTAGGAACTGGTCCTTCTCCACTATTGTCTTGTGAATAGACATACCAGCCGTCTTGGATATCGCATTTAGCGATCATTTCGTAAGTGTTGTTACCGAGGTCTTTTGTTTCAAATTCCCAGCTAACAGGGTCAAAGATTGCGCTATTGTTGCCTCCAGCTGCTAATCCATTGGGGCTTGCTCCTCCGCTACTACTTCTTCTGACGACTTTCTTTTTCTTCTTTTTCTTTTTGGGTTCTTCTTCCGCTTGTTCTTCCGCTTCTTGATTTTGAGCTAATAATTCCTCTCCCACTTCTTTTACAACTCCTCCATTATTAGACTTCAAGCCTCTAGCCAATAAATCACCGCTATTTTCAACCGTTTTTTCTGCTAAAGCCCCTTCAGGTAAGCTAGGACGAGAGATTTTATTAAGCCTTTCTTCCCGATCTTTGCGTTGTTGTTCTAGTACTTTTGGATCTGTTTGAGGCTTGTATTTTGATTCTTTTCTACGAGTCCCCGTTTTCACGCCATCGCTACCTTTAGGCACACTTGACGCTTTTAGGTCAAAGCTAAAATCAACATCTTCTGGCGGCAGACAACGTTCATCATTACAAGTCATAAAAGTAAGATAGCCTTTTACTTGAGTGGGCAATTGAGCTGCCTCAACAGTTGCCACAAAATCTACTTTCTTGGGATACTTGCGTATTTCCATTTCAAATAGCTTGTCATAGCTTTGTTTTAACTGGCCAATTTCCTTAATATCTCCCTTTAGACTGGCACCTTCTTCGATAGTGAAGCTAGTAGGTACAGGACCTCCTTCATCTATATTTTGAGAATAAACATACCAACCATTATCTATCTTAGCAGTAAAAGTTAGCTCATACTGCTTATTGCCGATGTCCTTGGAATCAAAGGACCATTTTACTGGCTCTAATATTTGAGACCATGCAGGACTCGCAATAAAAATCAATAAAAATAACCAAATAAATTTCTTCATATTACCCATGAATTTTTGAGAATTTGAGCAGATATTCAACACTAAAGTAAGCATTAAGGATTTTTTAAGTAGTCGTCTAATGGATACTTTAGCGAATTAATGCAAAATTAAGACTTATTATGTGGATCATCAAATACTAAATTCGTAATTAAACACAATATCCGTTAAACGATGTTAAACAATAGCCGCTAAATGAAAGAAAAAAAGCAATAACAACAAGAAAGCATTTAAAACCTCTAATTGTAGGTTATTTTTTATTTGAGATAAGGCGTAAGCAAAAAGAATCGATAATGGAACTAACAATATCATTATTGCTAAGATATTGAACATCGGAGAGAAGCTCAGTATTATAACAGGATTAACAGCAAATAATAGTAAGGAACAAAAAAACAAGACGCTTGTCATAGTCATCAATTGCCTAGTTTTGACTTCATTTTTCAGATAATTTTTCTGGGTATGATAAAGTCCAATGGCAGCAGCTAAGAACACAATCAATAATTTCGTCCATTCATATATACTAATAGGGAATGAACTAAAGATCAGCTTACCATAAGAAAAATGATTCGCAAATCCAGCCAAATTATCAGTCATAAAAAAATAAGTAAATAAGAAGATATAAGGTAAGAATGCTCCTAATATGACGCCAGTCCACTCTCTTAAATTGAACTGACGAGTCAAAACAAAAGCAATAAATGCAAATGGCAGTAAAGCCAAAGAAGGCAAATACAATAAGCTGGCTATACTTATATAGAAACCAACATCAAATATTGGGACAAAACTAGTATTGCTCCTAGTCGCATACATTCGCTGTAAAGCAATGATCACAAATATTAATGCAATCATGATAGGCGACAAAAATAAGTAAGTATTAAAAAAGGCCGCTAATAAAATAAAACAATAGGCTGGTAGAAAAGTATTTTGGATCAACCACTTCGTACTATTAAATAAGGTATTCAATAAAAGGGCCTGAACAAATACCATGATACAGTATAAAATAGCAGGCAAATATGGGATGCTATAAGTCCACTGCACAAACCACTCCCACAACTGCCCTAAGGGAGCTTCTCCAGCCGCTATAGGCTCATGTGTCCCAAAGAATAAGTTAATATTCAAAAGAAACACCAATACTAAAAGTATGATTGCTATACTTTCGGAAGCCTGCTTGAATAAACGAATCAATTTATATAATATATGACATTATCGAGAATAGGCTCCAAAGATAGTAAATTTATAAGCAAGACATTTCTATAAAGTCTATTCCATTTTTCACAAATGACAAAAAAAGGGGAGACACCGAAGCATCTCCCCCTTTTACCGTAATATAAATCTAATGAAAACGTTTTTAAATTTGTCCTGTCGCCTCCAGATTGCTAATAATGAGCTCCATATCTGGATGATTGTCTGGCGCATAACCTTCTTTCAGATCATAACCATAACGCTTACCCAATTGCTGCCAGAAAAAAGCCGAAACACCACTTTTATAGTTCTTAATCAAGTCATGCGTCGTTCTATCCGACTCACGCTCTACCAACTTCAATAAAACCTTACCTTGACTAACCGTTAAGTTCTTCAATTGATCCTCAAATTCTACCTTCAACTCATCCTCCAAAGCACGTATATACTTCTTCTTTTGTCGTCTCCTGCTCATATCATTAGTCGCCTCCTCTATCTGATTCATTAACTTTACCGCCTTACGAGCATAAGGCATCACCTTGATAATATTTCGCTTCAATCTCATAAAAGCATATCGGTCAGCAGCATCCTTAAATCGACGCTCAATCACCGCAATCGGCTTCAAGTTAACCACAGGAATAGAATCCCCATCAATCACCTCATATTTCAAAACATTCTTATCGCCTTGTTTATGTTTGATCCATAATTGCTCCTGATCATAATCTTCAAATTCATTCTGCAGTTGTTGTGGTTCCTGCGCCAACACACCAAAGCTTCCAATAATCAAGAACAACATTATTATTAAAAAGTATTTTTTCATCTGAGTAGTTTTCTTTAAAAATCCGCATCTATTCATAGAGTACAAATTTATGACCTTAAGGAGACAGCACTGTTTAATTATAAAAACTAAAATCACACCAAGTTATTTCTTTTAAAGTTAAAAATCAACCACATTTAACTAAATTCTTAGGTAAATCGGTAAAATTTAATAAACTATTCGGCACCCAATTTGTCCTAACTAACAACATAAAGAATATGTTTATGTAGCAATTCATAAGCTCATTCAAGCATTTGTCACTTAAAATACAAACACTTAATGACAGATGTGTTTCTTTTGACAAATATTACCCACCTCTCAAAATATAATAATCAAAAAACAAAATATCATTCAATATGAAGAAATCAATTGTCAGTTTTAGCGCATTCATTTTATTAGCTGTTGCAGCTTTTGCATGGGCAGCAGCAAGTTGGAGTATCGACTCTCCTAATTCTAAAGTAAACTTCACCATCGTCAATATGGGTATGAATGTTGAAGGTACTTTCCAAAATGCAAAAGGAAATATTAACTTTGATCCCAATGATTTAGGAAATAGCTCTATTAATGCCTCAGTTGAGACAGCAACCGTCAATACAGGCATCACCATGAGAGATAATCACCTTAAGAAATATGATTATTTCGATGTAGAAAAGTACCCAGAAATCACTTTCCAATCCACCAGCATTGAAGCTAGTGGCGATAGTTATGTAGTAGTAGGAGATTTTACGATCAGAGATGTAACCAAATCCGTTCGTATCCCATTCACCTTCAACAATAACACATTCATAGGTAGTTTTTCAGTTAATCGTTTAGATTATGGTGTAGGCGAATCAAGTTGGGTCATGAAGAGTGATGTTAAAATTGACTTTGAACTGCCAGTTGTAGCGAGATAATTAATTATTAAACCAAAATAAAACCCCATGAAACAATTATTAGTTTTTATATGCTTATTGACATTAGTTAGCTGGACAAGTAATGCTCAGTTGATGGAAGGAGAGCCAAATGGCTTCGATATTAATCACGAATTTAGCCTTTCTGTAGCCGCAGGAGAAGGATTTTTAGGCTCCTTAAGTTGGACACACTTCTATGGTATCGGACAAAAGAAAAACTTTAAAGTAGGTTATGGACTTCGCTTTAATAGTTATACTGGATCGGATCGCTATTTTACGTCTGCACCAACCGAATTAGCCACAGATGACGCTTTAGTAGACACACTATTCATGTCCGAATCAGCCTCAATGGGACTTAACCTTACCTTGAATGCAAAAGCTCGCTTATTTAAAAAACTAGAAGCAGGCTTCAATATCGATTTAGCAGGTTTCAGCTTTGGCCCAGAAAAGACAGGGCAATATATCTCCATAGACCCTACAGGTATTACTGAATTTGCAAGTGAGCAAACCGCCAAACCAACTCCAGGTAATCTATTACTTTTAGGCACCAATGATATCGGAATGATTAATTCGGAGTTCTATTTAGGTTATTGGTTAACAGATAAGCTCAATTTGAGAGCTGGCATGAATTACCTATTCACAGAGTACACCACCAATAATGAGTTACACAATGAAAATGACCGTTTTAGAGATTACCCATTGATGCCTTTCATAGCCATCAACTTCTCTTCTAAACGAAATTAGATTTTGGCGAACCTAAAAGCTTAATATACCGTTGATAATATTAGTGAAGTTTGCTATAATTAACGGAGTATATTCCCTTTCAATGCTGGTATAAAAATCACATTGAAAGCACTTAAAAAAGGCATAAAGCTTATCGAAGCAAAAATCAGTTTTCAACTGATTCTTTCACGCTTCCAAAATATAAGCTTTATGCCTTTCTTTTTGCCCCCTGAAAGGCAATAAAACCGTATATATTTCGTATATTTGTAGGCTGTTTAGTGGTTATTTTACCTTATCCTATTTTGGATAATGATTAGCCCATTTTAATTAATAAATAGATTATGAGTCAAGAGCATAATTACGGTGCGGATAGCATACAGGTTTTAGAAGGATTAGAAGCAGTTCGTAAGCGTCCTGCCATGTATATCGGTGATATAGGTACTAAAGGTCTACATCACCTTGTTTATGAAGTAGTGGATAACTCTATTGATGAGGCATTAGCAGGCCATTGTGAAAACATCAAGGTCAATATACTCAAAGATAACTCCATCTCTGTAGAAGATGATGGAAGGGGTATTCCAGTCGGAATGCACGAAAAAGAAAAACGCTCTGCTTTAGAGGTCGTTATGACCGTCTTACACGCAGGGGGTAAATTTGATAAAGGCTCTTATAAAGTTTCTGGGGGTCTACACGGTGTAGGGGTCTCTTGTGTGAATGCTTTATCTTCCAAATTAGTGGCACATGTTCACCGAAATGGTAAAAAGTACGAACAAGAGTACCACAGAGGCGTTCCTCAGTTTGCTGTGAAGGAAGTCGGCGAAAGCGATATTACAGGTACTACTATTGTTTTTACACCAGATGATACCATCTTCAATGTATTAGAATATAAGTTCGAGGTATTATCAGCTCGTCTACGAGAGCTTGCTTACCTTAATAAGGGCATTAGATTAACGCTAACAGACTTTAGAGAAAATGGGGAGGATGGTCAACCTAAGCAGGATGTTTTTTACTCTGAAGGCGGTTTAGTAGAATTTGTGGCTTATTTAGATGCAACCAGAACACCTATTATCCCTAAGCCGATCTACGTACAAGGAAAAAGAGATGGTGTAGAGGTAGAGGTTGCTGTACAATACAATAGTGGCTTTAATGAGAATATCCATTCTTATGTTAATAATATTAACACAATCGAAGGAGGGACACACGTTAGTGGTTTCCGTCGTGCATTAACAAGAGTATTCCGTTCTTATGCCGATAAAAATGGCTTCTTTAGCAAATTAAAATTTGATGTCAATGGAGAGGATTTCCGTGAAGGATTAACCGCCTTGATCTCTGTGAAAGTACCTGAACCACAATTTGAAGGACAAACTAAGACTAAATTGGGTAATTCCGAGGTCATGGGTATTGTCGAGCAAGCGATGGGTAAGGCCTTAAATAGCTACTTAGAAGAAAATCCTCAAGAATCTAAGATTATCATTGACAAGGTAATCATGGCGGCTCAAGCTCGTAATGCAGCTCGTAAAGCAAGAGAGTTAGTACAGCGTAAAGGAGCATTATCATTAGGTGGTCTGCCAGGTAAATTAGCTGACTGTTCTGAAAAAGATCCAAGTTTATCCGAGATATTTCTAGTAGAGGGAGATTCGGCAGGTGGAACGGCTAAACAAGGCCGTGATCGTCGAACACAGGCTATCTTGCCATTGAGAGGTAAGATTTTAAATGTAGAGAAGGCCATGGAACACCGTATCTACGATAATGAGGAAATCAAAAATATCTTTACTGCCTTGGGAGTATATGTCCAAGAAAATAAAGAGCTAAATACCGAAAAACTCCGTTATCACAAAATAGTCATCATGTGTGATGCCGATATTGATGGTAGCCACATCGTTACACTAATCTTAACCTTCTTCTTCCGTCAAATGAAAGAGCTGATTGAGCAAGGTTATATCTATATTGCTGCTCCACCACTTTATTTAGTAAAGAAAGGTAAGCAAATGAGATATTGCTGGAATGAAGACGAAAGAAAAGCAGCCATTGCTGAGATAGGTGGTGGTAATGATGCCAGCGTTAGTACACAGCGTTATAAGGGTTTGGGAGAGATGAATGCCGAACAATTATGGGAAACAACTATGAATATAGAGTCCCGTACCTTACGTCAGGTGACAATAGAAAGCGCTGCGGAAGCAGATCGTATTTTCTCCATGTTAATGGGGGATGAAGTTCCACCAAGAAGACAGTTCATAGAAACTCATGCTAAATACGCAAACATTGATGCTTAAAAGTATCAACGAAAAATTGCTAAACGGCCCATCAGGTTTCTTACTTGATGGGTCGTTTTTTTTATTGGCATATCGTTGAGACAAGGCATGCCTTGTCTGTACAAAAGTATTATTATTTAGTGAGGAGAAGGAGGCTCCAAATATATAAGTCATTATAAAGTTTTCCTGATCCCTAAACAATTCCATATCTTTGTAATGATAAAAGAATAACTTAATCATTTGAGAGTTCATCTTTTGCACTAATACTGCGTTATTTTTTTTAGCAATCTCTGCTATTACTTACAAAAAATGCCTTGTCTTAGCACAAAATCTTAAACTTCAAATAAACATCTTATTCTTTCATCATTACTTTGCAAAAATTTTTAGAAAATGTTAGAAATCAATTTATTAAGGACTCAGCCTGATCTGGTTAAGGAGAAGCTGAGAGTTAAGAACTTCGCCCAAGTTGACTTGGTAGACGAAGTATTGGCGCTAGATGAAAAATGGCGTCAGACAAAGACCACTTTAAACGATATTCAGAGTCAATCGAATATTTTAGCTAAAGCTATTGGTTCCTTATTTAAAGAAGGAAAGAGAGAAGAAGCGGAAGTTAAAAAAGCTGAATCAAGTAGTTTAAAGGAGCAGTCGAAAACTTTGAGTGAGGAGATGGATGTTACTTGGAAGTCCTTGAATGATAAATTGTTGTTATTGCCTAACTTACCGCATGATTCGGTAGCTGTGGGTAATAGTGAAGAAGATAATGAGGTGGTATTTGAAGAAGGAGTCATTCCTGAATTGCCTGATGATGCAAAGCCTCATTGGGAGCTAGCGGAGCAATATGGTTTATTTAGCTTAGAGTTAGGTACTAAAATTACGGGTGCTGGTTTTCCTGTCTTTACAGGCAAAGGAGCCCGTTTTCAGCGGGCATTGATTAGCTATTTCTTGGATCAAGCAAGTGATGCTGGTTATATGGAGGTCATCCCGCCATTGATAGTCAATGAAGATAGCGCTTATGCTACGACTCAACTACCAGATAAGGAAGGACAGATGTATCATATTACTAATGAAGACTTCTACTTGATTCCTACGGCTGAGGTACCATTGACGAATATTTATAGAAATGAGATCGTTAAGGAAGCGGACTTCCCGATTAAGTTAGTGGGCTTTACGCCTTGTTTTAGAAGGGAAGCAGGTTCTTATGGTGCGCATGTACGTGGATTGAATAGAGTCCATCAGTTTGATAAGGTGGAGATTGTACAAATTCAACACCCAGACCGTTCTTATGCGACTTTGGATGAAATGGTTGATCATGTGAAATCCTTGATGAATGCTTTGAATCTGCCTTATCGTATTTTGAGGTTATGTGGTGGCGATGCGAGTTTTGCATCTGCTATGACTTATGATTTTGAGGTGTATTCTGCAGCTCAGAAGCGTTGGTTAGAGGTGAGTTCGGTTTCTAATTTTGAGACCTTCCAGTCTAATCGTATGAAATTGCGATTTAAGGATGAGGACGGCAAATCTCACTTAGCCCACACCTTAAATGGTAGTGCTTTGGCTTTAGCGAGAATTGTAGCGGCCTTGATAGAAAATAATCAAACGCCAGAAGGGATAGTGGTACCAGAGGTATTACGTCCTTATACTCGTTTTGATATTATGAACTAGGGATGTTTTGACATTATAAAA
>JAHDDN010000174.1 GCA_020629335.1 Chitinophagales bacterium
CTGAAATCTATTTTTAGACGTTTCATCAGTGGACGTTGCGGTGCAACGTCCCTACTATTATGACTGTATTTTCAAAGGCTTGTTTAATGTCTTAATAGCTTTCCACTATCGGTCATGGGTAATTCTTCTACAAAGATAATTTTTTGTGGGATTTTATAAGTCGTTAGCTCTTGACGGCAGTAGGTAATGATGGATTCTGCATCTACTTCTTCCTCTCCTTTCAGTATCACTTCTGCTTGTACGACCTCTCCTAAAAAACGATGTTGATAGCCGCTTACTCTGCTGATTTTTATATTAGGATGTTCATTGAGAATGTGTTCTACTTCTTCAGGAAAAACTTTATTACCAGATACATTTATCATGCTTTTTTTTCGGCCTTCAATCTTGATTAGTCCATCTGTTTGCTTAGTAGCTAAATCACCTGTCATAAACCAGCCTTCTTGCAATATTTCAGCACGAATAGTTGGTGGACTTAGATAACCATCAAACATCCCTGGCCCTCTCATAGCTAAATGCCCCACTTCTCCCCTCGGTAAAACTTCAAAATTATCATTGAGAATTTCTACCTCATAAGCAGGGAGCACATGCCCCACTGCATCTGGGTCTGACTTAGATTTTTCTAAATTAATGATGGGTAAGCCTACTTCTATGATACCATAAGCTTGGCTCACTTCTTTATTATATCGCTTAAAAAAAGCCTCACACTGAGCAGCAGAGATAGCAGTAGAAGTAGAAATCACCATCCGCAAGCTATCCATATTACGGCCTGATTGGTCTCTGGCTAATAGGCGGATGTGCATAGGAGAAGCATAAAGCAATGTACCACCATGCTCATTACAAGCATCTAATATACTTTCAGCCGTGAAGTCATTACAAACGATAATAGTTGCTCCTTTACTTAGATAAAGAATGATAGATACCACAAAGTGATAAGCCATTTTCAATACCCAAACGATTTTGTCATTAGAACCTATTTGGAGAATTTCATTGGCAGAGTTAATGCGCTCTTGTATGGATTGGTGGGAAATGATGACTCCTTTGGATTTACCTGTAGTACCTGAAGTAAAGCGTATCAAAGCAGCACCCTCAATATGAGCGGCAAAGGCTTCACCCTGAAAACCTTGGTAAGCAGTCATTCTCCACCCCTCCCCTACCGATAAAAGTTCGAATTCCTTAGTATTTTCGGGGCCTGTTTGGTCATCTATGATGAAATGTAAGCCTGATTGAGCCAATAAATTTTCTATTTCAGCCGCTTTTAATTGGTTGGAGATAGGCATAACCGTCGCTCCACAAGCCATAACAGCATAGACCATTACTATAAAATAGCGGCTATTCTTTCCCATGACACCTACACCCATTCCTGCTTGTATGCCATTTGCTTGGAGCTGCTTAGTAGCATCTTTTATCGCCGCTTGTAATTGGGCATAGCTCATAGCACCTAGCTCATCTTGTATGGCAATGTGATTGGGATGATTTTGGGCAATGTTTTTTAGTAGAAGGTCGATAGTCGATAGTTGATGGTCCATAGCTTGGTTTGTTAGACCGTAAATATAAGGGAATTTAAGTTTATTGCTCCAAATTAACAATGAACGATGAATAATTGTAGGGGCAAACCTATGTGTTCGCCCTTCTCGATGATAAGTAATAACTCAATTATCACAAGCGAGACGCTTGCGATAGAATTAATCCATCAATGAACGAACCGCCAAAATCCCCGCTGCTTCCCCCGTCTGCAAGCAAGTACCAATCACTCTTGCACTGGCAATGGCCTTTTCTTCAGCAGAAATATGTCTACCTGCAAAATATAAATTTTGGAGTTGATTAGAAATTAGACAGCCTTGAGGAATATCATAATAATTGTCTTTTTCGAAATAGCTCATGGAGGGAGAACGATCTAAGGCCCAATGCTCAATGGGCCAAGATCCTTTGGCTACACTATTCTTAAATTTGCGGCATTGAAGGACGTCAGACTCTTTTAGGATGTACTGGCCGATATGCCTTTTGCCTGTACGGATGCCTACTTCTGGGGCAATCATGCCTATTTGAGCATTTTTGAAATAGGGTAAATTAGCTTTTAAATAACTAATTAATTTGTGGATAATTTCTCTTGCTTTTAATTGAATGGGGGTGATTTTATTGAGACGATTATCTACGGCTATTGGGATGCCTAATTTTAGATTGACTTGCTGATTTTGAAGGCTGCCTGGCACAATGGAAAGTCGTGTCCATTCTTTAGCTAAGTGATTTTCCATGAAGGCTTTTTGTAAAACTCTCATTAGGGACATACTTAAAGTTCGCTCTTCTACATTTGCTACGTTTGTCAAGGAAAAAACTTGTGCGGATGATTGATATATTTCTTCTTGCAGACAATTAGTATTCGTCCATTCGGCTATCAGTGCTTCTCCGCTACAATCTACAACGGCTTTTGGAAAGAAAGAAACACTTTCATTATAAACGAGCACGTCTATTTTATTGATTTTGTCATTTTCTATCGTTGCATTATGCACAGTGCTTTGTAAGTAAAGATTGATATTTTTTTCTGCTTGAATGAGTTCATCACAAAGATGTTGGAAAGCAAATTGTTGGTAGGACAAAAAGTGCAATCCCTCTTTATAGTGGATTGGCTGAGTTTTAGATCGTTCCATTAATTGCTCGGCAAAATATTTTGGAAAGCCTTCTACTACATATTGCGCTTGAGGCTTGTCGCTTCTATAATAAAGTCCACAAATAGTTGCTACATAAGCTGCAGTCGCTTTTCCTCCTAAGAAGGCATTCCGTTCTAATAAGGCAACCTTTGCTCCTTGTTTAGCAGCACTAATAGCAGCAGACACCCCTGCCGCACCGCCTCCTAAGACGAGCACGTCTATTGGTATTTCTTGCTTATTGTAAGACATCTTTTTTGAGACATTCTTCAAAAAGAGCTATATCTGAATCAGTAGCAGATGCATCTGTATGAGCAATCACCACTTTTAATTTTTCTTGATAATTCATAAAGACCACCGTAAAACCTGGATAGGGTGCATTAGGTGGATAATGTGTCGCATCTAAAATTGGAGCACCTAAAAACTGATCAAATCCTGCTAAGGAATTCCCAGTATCAGAAAAGAAAAAACTGGCGAAAGCTCCCTTGGTCGGGGACTTAGACAAATGGCTATAAATAGGCATCGGCATCCGTCTAAAAAGCTCCATCATGACATTATAGTTTTGAGGCATTCGCTGACGCATCTGACCAATCATTTGGTCAGATATATCTTTGACAGTAGTTTCTATATCAACTAACTTATCTGGAAAAAGTCGATAGAAAAGATAAGAAACATGATTGCCTACTAAAGGGCCATTTGCTCCTTTTAAGCGACGATCTTGTGGCACTGGAATCCATATAGACTCATTCGTCCTTCCTTTAGACTTTAGCAGCTCATTAAACGCCCTCGTTGACGCAGCCATCAAAAAGGGGCTTCTACCAAAACGAGCCAACTTTTTACTATTGACTTCTATCTGTGTACTTTCTTCTTCTGTGAATCTTATCGTACTATATCTTGCTTTAGATTTTTGTTTTCCATCTAAGAGCAAGGCGATATTATCTGTTTGATTTTCGTGTAAAAAATCTTTGACATCCCTCGCTTTATTGAGTTGTTCTACTACTTTCTCTTCACTAGGTTTGGGTTTAGCTAATGGCTGTATGCTATCTAATGCTAAATCTTGCCCAAGAGAACGCATGAGTAATTCTGCTCCTCTGGAATCCATCAAGGCATGATGAAATGAAAAAATCAACTTTGCACTTCCATCCTTTTTACTAAGTAAATCTAATTGTATTAATGGCCCCTTTCCGACCTTCATATCTTTCAACAAAATATCATCAGGCAAATCGATATCAGATAAAGGAGTGGTTTCTTCCAGTACTCGTATAAAGGAGGAATTGGATTTTCTCGATTGCTTCCACTTGGGAATTTGGAAAGGAAATTTAGAGGCTAAATTGGCTTGAGAAAGCCAAACAAAAAAGGGATTATTTTTAATTGAATTTTCTAACAAATCAACATTGGGTACTTTTTCTAAGTCCAAACTAAATCGGCCTATATTACCCACTTTACTTGATTGTCGGATATGCCGATCTATTACCAATTGAAAATAGTCAGACCCGTTTAATTGAATTTTTTCTGCTAATCGCATTTATTTACCTAATAGGTTTTTAGTACAATTGGCTAAGGCACTGACAGAGCTTATATTTTCTTTCGTCAACATATCATCAGGTATAACCACCCCAAATTTTCGTTCGATAAATAATACAATTTCAATAGTAGCAAAAGAATCTAAGCCTAAGTCTGTCAGGCTACTTTCATTCTCAACGACTACTTCTGCTGCTACTAAGTTAGCACTTACAAACTTGCACAGCTCTTCACATATATGATTGAGTTCCATTCTTATTTAATATTGGGTAATGGGTATTGAGTATTTCCTAAAACTCTACTCCTAAATAATTTCTTTTTTTTCTGTATATTTTTTTCTAAAAACCAACAGAAGTAAATAAGTAATAAAGCCTATTACAAGCGCTAATAAGAAACCTAAAATAAAGCTACCTAATACATATTGTAGCATATGATCTTTTAGCAATTCTAAACTAAATTCTTTATCAAATGCCAATATATTAGTTTCTTGATTAAGCGCCAAGCCCCCCAAATAATAACTTGAATATAATATCAATGGTATCATAGGTGGAATGCTGATATGCCCCGCAATTAGGGCAATCGCTTTATTCATTTTTAGCAAAGCAGCAAAGAAAATGATGAGTATAATTTGGTAGCCCCATAAAGGACAAACCCCTAAGAACAAACCTAACATCACTGATAGCGTGATTTTCGTGTTTGATTCATCACTACTTAGGATGTACTCATCAAAGAATTCCTTGAAGCTTTTTTTTTTTAGACTTTTAAAAAACTTTTTAGGACGCACATATAAAAAACTGGCGAACACAAAAAAAGTATTCAATACAACTATACGCATAAAGTCAGTAATCAATCTAAAGTGAGTAATTCTTTCTCCTTTAGGCGGATAATACACATCTATCAATATAGGCACAATTGGAATATCTCTCCAAGCGGCTCTCACCAAAACCTCCATTTCCAATTCATACTTAGTCGTATAATATTTTAAATCTTTCAGTGCAGCTATAGGATATAGACGATAGCCCGATTGCGTATCTGGTATTTTATTTCCCGTAATTACTCGATACCAAAAATTGGAAAAACGATGTCCAAAATTACTAGTACCTGGCACATTATCTAAGTTCATATTTCGAGAACCTACAATTAAAGCGGTTGGCTCTTTTTCTAATGCGTCGAAAAATATTGGAATATCTTTAGCTAAATGCTGCCCATCCGAATCTAAGGTAATCGCTCTTTCATAACCCGCTTCCACTGCTGCTTTAAAGGCTGTTCTCAAAGCAACTCCTTTACCTGAATTTTGCTCATGAGTCAATACCTGAATATTCGGTATACTCGCCAAGATATCAGCCGTCTGATCAGTAGAACCATCATTGACCACTATTACATCACTAGTGTAAGCTTGCACTGACTCGATCACTTTTTTCAAAGTCGTGTCATTATTGTAAGTAGGAATGATAATACAACATTTCCACTCACGAAATATAGTATGATATTGTTGGTTTGAGTTCATTAGCTATGAATAAAGCCTAATAATACGAAAAATATGTAATTAAATACTCATTGTTGCTCTGAATTTAAAGAAGGTATGTTCCTCATTAAAAAGTTGGCTATCTATCTTTAAATGTTCAGTCGTTTTTTCTTTGATCTTTATTTTTAATTGAAGGGCTGAAACTTCCTCTGGATTCAGTGCTACTAAGAACTTGATATTAGACGCCTGTGAGATTTGATAAGCCTCTTCATAAGTTTGATTAATCGTATCCTTCACCATCTTAATCATACAAACACCTGGCAAAACAGGCATATTCGGAAAATGTCCCTTAAAAATAGGATGTTGCTTATCCAAGCTAATCTCCGCTTGGATCTCAGTTGGTGTATTTTGCTCTATTTGAGTAATTTTATAGCAATTATTATTGATCATTTTCCAATGGTTTTATTTTCAACAACTTCAGTCGCAAGCTTAGACTTAGGCTTGGATGTTCCAAACTTATTAATCGAGGGAAACTATCTTGATACTCCTCAAAACGAATGATATTTTTCTCGCTAATACTATTGGCCTTGACTATTTTTTGCAATTGATGATTCGTTGATTCATAATGGTAAAACAAAGGTTTCTTATCCCATTTAAAGCAATAAACGCTGTCTTCATTCAGCTCATTGATATAAACTTTCGTTTGCTTGACTCCACGAATACTTTCTAGTAAGAGCGTCATATTACTTTCCAACCACTTAAGAATCACTTTTCGATTCAACTGTTCTATACAATCATTGAGCTGAAAATCACCATTCGTCCATTCAAAATCAATGATTTTAGGGCCTGCCTTGGCTGTAAATGCTACTCTAAAATGCTGTTCAGCAATGGGCTTTACGATCATTAATCCACTAAATGCACGCTTTCCAAAACTCATTTCAGCATTGAATAAATAGCTTTTCACATCCGTTGTAAAAGGAGAAAGGAAAGCAGTACGACTCTTAGCCTCCTCTCCTAAACGGCTAATGCCCTTGTAAGGAGATGAGCAAGCCAATAAACTTAAGCATACTAATATTGGAAGTAAATACTTTTTCTTCATCTTACCCATTTACATATGCCTCTTTTCCGATTAATTCATCTAATCGAGTAATCTTATAATTATTCGATTGCAGATAGTCTAATACTGCTGGCAAAATACTCAACAAGGATTGATTAATATCATGAAAGAGAATAATGCTGCCAGGCTTCACCCCTTGTATAACTCTATCTATGACTTTTTCTTCTTCCTTAATAACTGTATCTAAGGAACGTACATCCCAACCAATTACGGTATATCCTCTTTCTTTTACTGCTCGACTAATGGGTGGATTTGTTACCCCATAAGGCGGCCTAAAAAAACGAGGACGATGCCCAATGCTCTCCTCAATTAATTCATCTGTTTTCTCAAACTCCTTTATCAATTTTCTTTTGGGGAAAAAATCCAAAAAGTAAGAGTGGCTAAAAGAATGATTACCTATGATATGTCCTTCCTCATGTATCTGTTGAAGGAGTGGCTCATTACCTGCTATTTTTCGCCCTATACAAAAGAAGATCGAAGGAGCCTGATACTCCCTTAGCAGTGCCAATACTTGAGGCGTTACCAATGGGTCTGGGCCATCATCAAAACTCAAAGCGACTTTTTTTTCTTGTGTATCTTTAGAACAAATGGCTGAAACAAAAAACTGAGAATCAATCCGAGCTGAACCATAAGCGATAATACTACCAAAAACAATAATAGGCAATATAAAAAACACAAAAGACACCTTTACAAAATAAGATGCTATAAATGCCAATAACAAAATGGAAAGAAAGGCAAAACGAACGACTCTATGGTTAAAAATAGGATGCATTAGGCCTGTTGCAATAAGAATAAGCTATGATTAATATTGCTATAATTATTGTAGATGAGTACATGCTTAATCTTGTCCTGCTTGAACTCATTGAGCTTTATAGCATTTGGTATATTTTGCGTGTGCAAGACTTGAGTAGCCAACCAAAGTGCGAATGAACTGGCTGTTTTATATTCACCGCATAGGTGCTTAAAGTAGGCTTTATTAGCTTCTTTGAATAAATTTTCATTCAGCTGGTGATAGATTCTATCCAAAGGCGAATTCCCATTTAAACCCAAAAGAACGAGATCTAGCTCTTCCATACTCAATCCATTCTTTGCTAAAAAGTGTTCGATTTTTTCTTTTACTTTTTCTGCGCTTTTGGGCTTATAGATCATTTGTACATCCCTTATTTTGGCATAGGAAGTGGCAGCTCTTTCTCTAGCTAACATAAAAAAAGCGGCTCCTTCTCCCGCTATACTTCCTCTGTTGGAGTCTTTCAGTAAATCGAGTTGATGTATTGGATCGGATTTCCACTGCTTTAATCTATTAGTGATACTTAAGTAGGTTTCCGTAATTTCATCAATACCACCAATTAAGATATTTTTAGCCTTTTCTTCTTGGAATTGCAGGAGCGCATCAAAAACGGCACTCTCAAAAGAGAAACCCCGGTGGGTATAGGTGAAATTATAACTATTGCACTTCAACATGAGTGCTATTTGCGCACTAACAGTATTATGGGTGGATTGAATAAAAGTAGTGGGAGAAATAATCCCCTCCTCATTTTCATTGATGGCCTTGAGAAATTTTTCTGTATCCCCAATACAGCCTAAACCTGTTCCTGTAATAATAGCATCGGGATGCTCTTCTAAATTGGCATTTTCTAAGCAGATTTTTGCAGCAAAAACGCCCATCTTGATACTTCGACTCATGCGTCTTAGATATCGTGGCGAAATTCGACTTTTGTATTCAGGCTCTACACAGCTCAGTTGATTAGCTTTTTCATTGACGATTTCTTCTAAGAAGCAATCATTGTCTAGTGTTTGTTGAGGGGAAATATTTCCTAAGCCGTTGATGAAGATTTCCATGCTACATTAATTTTTTACCAGTACTAATGAAGAACAATTCCCACCAAAACCAAATGAGTTAGATAGCACTTTATTAACGACTGTATTTTGTGTTAATTCAGTAATTGGTTCGATGGAAAGTTCTGAAATAGGTTCATCAAAATTGAGTGTCGGAATTAGGATTTGGTGCTGCATTGATAGGATTGATAAGACTGCTTCAATAGCGCCTGCAGCTGCTAAAGTATGTCCTGTAAAACTCTTAGTAGAACTAAACACAGGCAAGTAGTCTTTGAATAAATTTTTAAAGGCTGTACCTTCTGAGAGATCGTTATTGATCGTTGCGGTGCCATGGGCGTTGATATAGTCGATTTTTTCGGGTGCTAAGCCGCTTCTCTCCAAGGCTAACTGCATTGCATAAAAAGCACCTATTCCATCGGGCGATGAGGCTGTTTGATGATGCGCATCATTAGCGTTGCCATAGCCAGCTAATTCACACAATGGTAGTTTGTGGCTACTTTTTACTGACTCTTCGGATTCGAGTACGATATAGGCCGCTCCTTCTCCAAGGTTAAGCCCATTTCTGTTTTGAGAGAAAGGACGACAATAGCGCTCATCTAATATACGAAGGGCATTAAAGCCATTGAGCGTATATTTGGTGAGTGCATCCACTCCACCTGCCACAACTCTATCTAATCTTCCCGATCGTATCATACGTGCGCCTAACATGATGGCATTAGCAGAAGATGAACAAGCCGTACTGATAGTCGTAACAAAATCGCTTATTTCGAGATCATCTGCTATTTTCTCAGTGCTGTCTCCGCAATCATGTGCGCTGATATCATTGAGAGATCCTGCATTGGGATCACTTAAGAAGGCTTGATAAAATTTTTCGGTTTTGTCTATACCGCCTACACTGGTAGAAGAGATCAAACCTGTTCTTAGTGATTGATGGCGGCCTAATTGGGCGTGATCATAGGCTTCACGAGCAGCCATCATACCTAATAAAGCCGTTCGGCTATAATCTAATTCAACTGGTATTTCTAAGGCAGTTAGCAGTCCTTGATTAGAGACCTTGACTTCTCCGACTAATAATTTTCCTTTGTGGTAGGTATCTAGGTGTTGAATATGTCCTATGCCTGTTTGGCATTTGAGTATAGCTTCTAGGGTTTGGTCTGTATTTAGACCAATGCTTGACGTGATGCCAATACCTGTTATGTATACCTTTTTGTTGGACATATTTTTTTTAACGTTGGAACTGAATAATGTTTTAACTTTAGAACTGAAGAACTAGTAATTTTGACATTTCGGTTAATCCGTTTTTCAGTTAAAATTTAATCAGTTTAAAAAATGGCTTAGGGATAGAAGCGGTACTTAGCGTGATGAAGTAGCTTACGGAACTTAGGCAGGCGCAGGCTGGCCCGAAGGGCAGACAAGCATGCCTTAGTGGAGTAGCTGCTGAGTAGCTAAGTAAGAGCGGATAGCCCGACGGCTGCGCTTCGCTTGTAATGCGTAATGCATAATGATGAATGATCAATATTTTGGCTTGTGCTGCGCACTTCGTCCCACAAAAGCGCAGCGGGAAGCCCATCATAATGAACTATTTCATTAATTCACCGTTCCGCTAAGTCGATTGATTTTCGGATACAAATTCGGCGATGGTCTTGATGGAGGTAAATACTTTCTTACCTTCTTCTTGACTGGCTAATTTGATACCGTATTCTCGTTCTAAAAGTACGATAATTTCGAGTGCATCAATGGAATCGAGGCCCA
>JAHDDN010000175.1 GCA_020629335.1 Chitinophagales bacterium
CAACAGGCGCAACGGGTGCAACAGGTCCAGCGGGTCCAGCAGGTGCAACAGGAGCTACGGGTGCAGCCGGCGCAACGGGTGCTAATGGTCCAGCAGGTATGGGTTGTTGGGATACCAACAATAATGGTGTTAATGATTTATCAGAAGATATGAATGGAGATTCTTTATTCAACTCTTTAGATTGTCAAGGAGCTACAGTTGCAGGTCCAGCAGGTCCAGCGGGTCCAGCGGGAGCTACAGGCCCAGCAGGAGCAACAGGTCCAGCAGGTGCAACAGGATCACAAGGTCCAGTAGGCCCTCCAGGTATTGCAGGTCCAGCAGGTCCAGCAGGTGCTAACGGTATTAGCTGTTGGGATTTGAATGAGAATGGTGTTAAAGATGTTACATCTGAAGATTTAAACGAAGATAGTATTGTTGATGTACTTGATTGCCAAGCAGGTAATGTAGGTGTGATGGGTACAGAAGTAGCTTCTATGGGAACTCCTTCAGATTTACAGTTGAAAACTAACATTAACCCAATTCCAAATGCTTTAAATAAAATAGTGGAAATTAACGGTATAAGCTTCGAGTACTTACAAGAAGATTATCCACAACTTTCATTAGAAGATGGTAAGCAACTTGGTGTTATTGCTCAAGAAATTGAGGCAGTTTTCCCTGAATTAGTAGAAGTTGATGAGTTTGGATTTAAGCATGTGAAATATGAGCAGCTTACAGCCGTACTTATTCAAGCTATTAAGGAGCAAGCTAAAGTTATTAGCGACTTAACAGTTACAGTTGAAGAAATGAATACTAATAGCACAAGTGTTGAGCAGTTACAAGCTCAGATTAATGCTTTAGAAGCGCTTCTTCAGCAGATTCTTTCACAAGGTTTAAATGGTGAAGAAAGTCTTACACCAAGCGGTGAATAAGATTATCTAAATGAATAAATTAGTCAGGAGTTGAAAAACTCCTGACTATATTTCCAAACACCTATAAATTTTGAACGATGATAGAATTCAATAAATTAGCTCGAATATTTTTAATAGCATTAGTCGCAGTGTCATTCACTGCAGTTACTGAGGCACAAACAATATTTACAAACCAAGCTGATATTACATTAGAGCCAAATGCAGAAATATTTGTAGAGGGTGATTTTGTAAATCAAGAAGGTGGACAACTAGATAATAATGGAAATATTTATGTAAGTGGAGATTGGTCAAACAACTCCAGTTCCGATTTATTTTCAGATAATAGAGGTACTGTAATACTTAATGGTTCTGATCAAATTATATTTGGTGAGACTACAAAGTTTGGAGTATTAGATTTATCTAGAGGTGAAGGTTCTGTAGCTTTATTTACTGATCTACTTATTAGTTCAGATGGGGCATTAGCTATCAATGATAGGTTATTATCCCTTAATGCTAATAAGTTAGAAGTTAATAATCCTTCTTCAGATGCGATTACGTATCAAGCAGGAGGTATTATTAGTGAAAATGAATCATCAATTGTTAAATGGTATTTAGGTTTAAATACTGGTGAATACATCATACCATTTATAAACATGACTGGAAAAGCAATACCAGTAAGCGTGAATGCTTTATCAGAGGATAATGGTACTTTAAAAGTATCAACTTATTCGACTGATAATTATAATTACCCAAGGCCCTTCGGAGTTACTAATATGTCAGTAGACGGTTTGAATAAACCACTTACAAGTATTGATAGATTTTGGTCAGTCGATTTGGGTGAGAAAAAAGCGGACGCGAGCTTTGCTTATGTATCTGAAGATTTAGAAGGCAATGATATTAACGCAAGTGAAATCAAAGCCATCAAATGGTCAGTAGATAGCTGGGAAGAACAAGAAGGACTTAATAACGTAGGCGATCAAGTTTATGTTGTAGAAAATATAGAGTCAGGTAAATGGTCTCTTAATTCTAATCCTATGGATTTAAGCTTAAATGTTTATCCTGTTCCTGCTATTCACGACTTAAATGTTGAAGTATACATGGGTGATCAGAAAACTGGAAAAGCTTCAGTAGAGATCATTGATGGTTTCGGAAGAGCATTACAGAATCAAGATGTACAAGTGACATCTGATGGATCGAAGTTCCAAATGGACGTTTCACAACTGCCGTTAGGATACTATATGATTAAAGTAGAAGTAGATGGTAAAATGGTTGCTAAGAAATTCTATAAGGAAGACAAGCAATAGTAATACTATTTACAGTATAGATATGAGGCCCTCTGAGATTAATCTCTCAGAGGGCCTTTTTTTTATGCAATCAATTTAATGCACAAGGGATAGAAGCGATATGTAGCGTAATGTTCAGTCTTGTGAAGCAAGGAGAGGCGCAGGCTGGCCCTGAAAGGGCAGACAAGGCTTCGACTATGCGAAACAGACTGAACATAGCTACATACAAGCGTATAGCCCGACCCGCCGCTTCTATAGCGGCGGGATGTGCCCAAATAAGAAAGCCCCCTGAAAGCATATGACTTCCAGGGGGCTTTTTATAAGCAGTGATATTAGTCGCTTATTCTTTGGTTGTAGCGCCTTCTATGAGTACTACTACATTATTATTAAGGACTTCAACGAATCCACTTTTGATAAGAAAACGTTTTGTATCCTTGCCTGAGGTGAGTTTGATTTGTCCTTCAATTAATGCGGATATTAATGGAGCGTGATTATTTAGAATTTCGAAGCTTCCATCGACTCCTGGAAATTGAACGGATTCGGCATTGCCGTCAAAGACATTTTGTTCAGGCGTAAGTATTTGGACTTTCATAAGCTGTATTAAAAAGTCAATTTAATTAGGCGTTAGCCTCTGCTAACATTTTCTTACCTTTAGCAACTGCATCATCAATAGTACCTACTAAGTTGAATGCTGCTTCAGGATATTCATCCACTTCTCCGTCAAGGATCATATTGAATCCACGGATAGTTTCTTCTAATGGACAAAGAACACCTTCAAGGCCGGTGAATTGCTCAGCAACGTGGAATGGTTGAGATAAGAAACGTTGAACTCTTCTAGCTCTGTGTACCGTCATTTTATCCTCTTCAGAAAGCTCATCCATACCTAAGATGGCGATGATATCTTGTAATTCTTTATAACGTTGAAGAATTTGGATAACATCTTGGGCGCATTTGTAGTGTTGGTCTCCAACTATATCTGGAGCAAGGATTCTTGAAGTAGAATCTAAAGGATCCACGGCTGGGTAGATACCTAATGATGCTAATTTACGATTCAATACTGTTGTTGCATCCAAGTGAGAGAAGGTCGTTGCTGGAGCTGGATCTGTTAAATCATCTGCAGGAACGTATACTGCTTGTACAGATGTAATAGATCCTTTTTTAGTAGAAGTAATTCTTTCCTGCATCAATCCCATCTCTGTTGCGAGTGTTGGTTGGTAACCAACGGCTGAAGGCATACGACCTAAAAGGGCAGATACTTCAGAACCTGCTTGAGTGAAACGGAAGATATTATCGACAAAGAAGAGAATATCACGTCCACCACCATCAGGGTTATCTCCACCATCACGGAAGTATTCCGCTACGGTAAGTCCTGATAATGCTACTCTTGCTCTTGCGCCAGGCGGCTCATTCATTTGGCCGAATACGAGGGTTGCTTGTGACTTAGCTAATTCGTTCATATCTACTTTAGATAAGTCCCATCCACCTTCTTCCATGTCTTCGACAAAACTGTGACCGTATTTAATTACGTTAGCTTCGATCATCTCACGAAGAAGGTCATTTCCTTCACGAGTTCTTTCGCCTACACCTGCAAATACAGATAAGCCTTCGTAGCTTTTTGCAATATTGTTGATCAGCTCCATGATCAATACGGTTTTACCTACACCAGCACCACCAAAAAGGCCAATTTTCCCCCCTTTTGAATATGGGCAAAGTAGGTCAATTACTTTAATACCAGTTAAAAGGATTTCAGATTCCGTAGATAAGTCTTCGAACTTAGGAGGTTGGTTGTGGATTGGTCGGCCATTAGTCTTATCAACAAGCTTGAGGCCATCGATAGCATCTCCTACAACATTAAACAGCCTACCCTTAATCGCTTCACCCGTAGGCATTTTGATTGGAGCACCTGTATCGACTACTTCAAGTCCACGTGTAAGTCCTTCAGTAGAGTCCATTGATATTGTACGGACACTATCTTCTCCTAAATGTTGTTGACATTCAAGAATAAGTTTAGAGCCATCTTCTTTGATCACTTCGAGTGCATTTAAGATTTCAGGTAAACCTGCATCCTTGCCTTCGAAGCTAACGTCAATAACGGCTCCAATAATTTGTTTGATTTTTCCTACATTTGCCATATTATTGGATATATGTGATGAAAATTATTTTTTTTCTGGTTTTTTCAAATTTAACGCAAAGGTACGTTAAGAAAACCAATTATCAATGCCTTATGGGTGATACTTTTGTAACAAATATCGTCCTAATAAGGATCAAGGAATACTAAAATAATAATTTTACGTTATCTATTGATAAAAATAGGACAATTCTGCCTTATAAAAGCACTCATTTTAGTGGTATAATGCTTAGTGGTTAAATTTATAAGTCCTTGACAGTCCAAGTTTTGTCTTTTTACGATTCTACTTCGTTATTTTTTCGTTCCGTAGCGCTGCTATGTGCTTCAAACATGCCTTGTATAATCGCAAAAATACTACATCTTAACTATCAGAAACTTATAAACTTAACCATTAGTTTTCGTGCTTTTGGGTTTATTTATTTTGCTTGTTTTTTGTAATAGAAAGACTTTCAATAGTTCAAATTTAGTATTTTGCTGGTTGTTCAGCATTAAATTTTGACTCAGATAGGTAAATTAATATTTTGAAATTCCTTAGTTAATAAGAAAGTAATATTATAAATGTAAATAATACAGGAATTTAATTTATTTACGCCATTAATTAGAAGAAATTGCTTAACTTTGTCAATTGCCTCTTTTATGATAATTTCCAACCACCCCCAAACAAATATTAGAGGTATTTATTGCAAGACTTTTAGCTTTATTAATTTACTAAACTTTAGACCAACGTTATTATTTTATTGATTAAGAGAAAATAATTCTTCACTTTTACTTGGGGAAGTTATATCATGTTTAGAAGATAGAAGCTCAATAAATGAAAGAGGAATTGAATTTTCTTCATTAGGAGCTTATATTGATTGATAAAGTTAAGTGGGTTTCAATCGTATTTTGATTACTTTATTTAAGGATTAGTGTAGGGATAGTATAGTTTGGACATTAGTTTATTGGGCTAATTTGCTTGATATAAGTAATAGTGCCAACTGATAGCTATTGTATGAAAAATATATTTAACATAAAGCATTATAGCGTATTGTTATTAATGTTTATTTTATTATCACTAACTGCTACTTCAAGGGGTATTGGAGGAGCTGTAATTGCTTGTATGCCAACAGAAGTTGAAATGTTTCATAACAATGCTCTGGCTTCATTTGCAATAATAGAAGAGGAAATGCAAACAGCTTTGTATTTTCGGGATACAGATACTGTGATAACTGTAACTGGGAGAGTACTAGATATTATTGACAAAGATCCATTAAGTGGGGCATTGGTGGAGTTAAGAGATTTGATAAAGGAAGAAGTAATTGATACATTTTTGACTAAGAGCGATGGGAATT
Organism: Chitinophagales bacterium; assembly: GCA_020629335.1. The sequence goes on from JAHDDN010000175.1 coordinate 5,630, forward strand.
TTTATTTTCGTTTAAAGCCCAATCAGGAGTATTTGATTTCGAAGATTTTTGAAGGTCAAATTGAGGATTCCTATATTTTGTCTACTAAGAATAAAACAGAGACGAATGTTATTCAAATTACCTTATTAGGAAAATCATCAGAAACAGAAGAATCGTTAGATTCATTGCAGTATTGGTCACCGAAGGCATCAGAGCTTGATACTATGAAAGTTGATAGCTTAGATACTGTTAAGGCTGATAGTTTGGGTATCGTTATAGAGAAAGAGAAGAAAACGATTGATAGGAAAAAGGAATCACCTACTAAGAGTTATTATTATCCGAGAGATATTGTTGAATATAGGATAATGTTGGGGTCTTATAAGAGAGTTTTGTCAAGGAATGCTAATATGTTGAGGTCTCTTGATTCTGAATATAGAATTGAGCGTTGTAATGGTTTGTGGTGTTATTATGTAGGGGGATATTATAGAGATTATTATCAAGCATTAGCTCATTTGTCTGCTTTGAAAAGTCGGGGATATAAGAATGCTGTTCTTAAGCCCTATGTAAATGGCCAGCAAGTTAATTTAAGGGCTGAGCAGGTTCATGATAGGTTTAAGAATAGGAAGCAGTAGGATTTATTAGTTTTTAGGATTTATCACATTATCAGCTATTGCCATAGCGATATAGATCAAAATAATTACGGATATGCTTGAGAATCCAAAGAGGCTTAGTAGAGCTAATGAAATAGCCATGAAGCTGAATCGGAGTTTATTATCATCCCAGGAGAAGTTTTTGAATTTGAAAGCGAATATTCTTAATTCAGCTACTAATAGGTATGAGAATATAGCTGTTATTCCTAATAGGACGAATTTATTGAATAGGATATCATGGTAAGGGAAATCGGGGTTTAGAGCTAGGAAGATAAGTGAGACAAAGAAAAGGGTAGAAGCTGGAGTTGGAACTCCGATGAAGTCATCACTTTGTCTTTCATCAACATTGAATATCGCTAATCTGAGAGCAGATAAAAGAGTAATTAAAAATCCTCCAGTCGCTAGATAGGAAAAGGTAGTACTATCATTAATTCCTTCGCTCATTCTAATAAGTTGATACATGACAGTACCAGGTACTAATCCGAAACTAACCATATCGGCGAGGGAGTCTAATTCTTTTCCAATGTGGGAGGATACTTTGAGCATACGAGCTACAGCTCCGTCCCAGAAATCAAAAGCTGCTGCAGCAAATACTAGATATGGCACCCATTCGAGTTTATTTTGAAATGCAAATGTTACGGCTATACATCCCATTAGTAGGTTAGCGAGTGTGAATAAGTTAGGTATATGCTTTTTCATAATTAGGCGAATCGGATTGGTTGAGGATATCAGTATTTAAGTAGATAAACAAAAGTTTTCGAACAATATCGGATGGTTTATTTTGAGCTTATACTTCGTTATTTTTTTCAGCAATAGCTCGGCTATTCCTTCAAAAAATGCCTTGTCTAAGCTCAAAATAACCTCATCGGACTATGCGAAAACTTTTATTCACCTACTTATTAGGAACGGATGGCTTAGGGATGGTAGCGGTATGCAGCGTCTATGTAATTGCTTAGGAAGCTTAGGTAGGCGCAGGCTGGCCCGAAGGGCAGACAAGCTTAGCTTAGCGAACTAGCAGTTACATAGCTGCATAATAGCGGACAGCCCGACCCTTTCTAATTTTTCATTCGAGGGCGGATATATTAGGTATCGCATATAGGTTGAATGAAAAATTAGAAAGGGGAAGCTCCTATTAATTTAAGAGATATTGGATGTTTTGTGTGCATTCATAATTGTTTCTATTTCGTCTACTTCCATAGGGATACCATCCATTAGATCGATAGGGTCTCCTTGGGTGAGTAGTATGTCATTTTCTATACGAACGCCTATATTTTCTTCTCTAATATAGATGCCTGGTTCACAGGTAAATATATTGCCAGCTCTCATAGGTTGATAGCGGTTTCCAACATCGTGAACGTCTAATCCTAGGTGATGAGATGTACCATGCATAAAGTACTTTTTATACAGTGGTTTTTTAGGATTTTGCTTACTTACGTCATGTTTATCGAGTAGCCCAAGTCCGATGAGTTCGCTTTCCATAATTTTTCCAACTTCTTTGTGGTATTCATCATGTATAGTGCCGGGTCTTAGCATTGTTTTTGCTTCTTTTACGACATTTAGAACGGCGTTATAAACATTTTTTTGTCGATCAGAGAACCTACCGTTAACTGGGATTGTTCTACTTAGGTCGGCGGCGTAATTTGCATAATCGGCTCCGAAATCCATTAGAAGGAGATCTCCGTCATTGCAGACTTGGTTATTATCTACGTAGTGTAGAACGCAGGCATTGGCACCAGAAGCTATAATCGAATCATAGGCAGGTCCTGTTGCTCTGTTTTTCAGATAAGTATGAACAATTTCTGCTTCGATTTCATATTCCATGACGCCAGGTTGTACGAACTTTAGAACTCTATCGAAGGCTTTACCAGTGATATTGATTGCTTCTTTCATGAGTTCTACTTCGATAGGAGATTTCACTGATCTAATATCGTGCAAAATAGGAGCGGATCTTTGGAATTTGTGGAGAGGGTATTGATTTTTGAGTTCGTTAGCGAATCTAAGATCTTTGTAGGGGACATCAGTAGAGAATCGGTTATGTTCATTAAGATTTAGGTAGCAATTTTCAGCTTGGTGAATGAGGGAATGTAAAACGGAATCAAAATCATCAAACCATTTAACACTTTCTATACCTGAGGTTTGCGTTGCTTCTTGTTGGTTCAATTTTTTTCCTTCCCAGATGGCGATATGTTCGTTTGTTTTTCTGACGAAGAGTATTTCACGAAAATTTTCATCAGGGTGATCAGGAAAAAGAATAAGGGCTGTTTGTTCTTGGTCAACGCCAGTTAGGTAGAACATATCTGCGTTTTGTCTAAAAGGGAATAGTTGATCAGCGCTTTTAGGCATAAGGTCGTTAGCATTAAAAACGGCGATAGAGTTGGGTTTCATCTTTTCAGTGAATCTTTTTCTATTGAAGATAAAGAGTTCATTATTGATTGGACGGTATTTCATTTTGATTTTAATTTATTTAGTAAAAAGGCTCAAATATCTAAATTCTTGAATAGAGTATTATTATTTGAATCAATATCAGGGCCAATAAAAGCCCTAATTTGGTGGTTTTTTGTAAAATTATTACAATCATTTCATTTTTTTATAAAGAAGGCTTATAAAGCCATCATTTTTTATGTTATTTTTGCACTCCTGAATAGGGAAGCGATTGTGTTAAGTGTTTAATTCTTAGAAAGATTAGTCAAATATTTTGATATTAGATAAAGTTTGCCTACCTTTGCATTCGCTTTTTCAGAAGCTATAATTGTCGATAAATGTGTTGTTGGCCCTGCTTAATTGAGTGTAAAGGGTTAGCATCATTTTGTTATAATTGTGGGTTTTGATAGAATAACAAGGAGTAATAAAAAGCATAAAAGAATGCCTACTTTACAACAATTAATTAGAAAAGGAAGAAAGAAGATCAAGGTTGCGAGTAAATCGAGAGCCTTAAATGCTTGTCCGCAAAAACGTGGAGTATGTACTAGAGTATATACAACTACGCCTAAAAAGCCTAATTCAGCATTGAGAAAGGTAGCTAAGGTGCGTTTAACGAATGGAGCAGAGATTATTGCTTACATTCCTGGGGAAGGTCATAATTTGCAGGAGCACTCTATAGTGCTTATTAGAGGAGGCAGGGTTAAAGATCTGCCGGGTGTTCGTTACCATATAGTAAGAGGAGCATTAGATACTGCGGGGGTTCAAGATCGTTTACAAAGTCGATCTAAGTATGGAGCAAAACGACCTAAAGGTCAATAGATAAAAAAATTGTTTTAATAATTAAGACATGAGAAAGCAGCGAGCTAAAAAGCGTCCACTGGCGCCAGATCCAAAATTCAATGATCCATTAGTAACTAGGTTTGTAAATAATCTAATGTACGATGGTAAGAAGAGTATTTCTTATCAAGTTTTTTATGATGCTATGGAGCTTATAGAGCAAAGAGCCAGTGAGAATGGTCATGATGTTTGGAAGAAGGCCTTAAATAATGTAATGCCTCAGGTAGAGGTAAGAAGTAGAAGAATCGGGGGGGCAACTTTTCAGATTCCTACAGAGATAAGAGGAGATAGGAAGTTATCGATGGGAATAAAGTGGATGATACTTTACGCTAGAAAGAGAAGTGGTAAATCGATGGCTGATAAATTGGCGAATGAAATATTAGCAGCTGCAAAAAATGAAGGAGCAGCAGTTAAGAAAAAGGAAGATACTCATAAGATGGCAGAGGCTAATAAAGCTTTTTCACACTTTAGGGTTTAACCTAATTTTATTTAAAGAATAAAATTCATAAGAACCGAAAATGGCAAGAGATCTTAATTTTACGAGAAACATTGGTATTGCAGCTCATATTGATGCTGGTAAGACAACTACGACAGAGCGTATATTGTATTACACAGGTATAACTCACAAGATTGGTGAGGTACATGATGGTGCAGCTACCATGGACTGGATGGAGCAAGAGCAGGAGAGAGGTATTACAATTACTTCTGCAGCTACCAAGACCAGTTGGAAATATCAGGATCAAGAATATCACATTAACATAATTGATACTCCTGGTCACGTTGATTTTACTGTAGAGGTAGAACGTTCTTTAC
>JAHDDN010000176.1 GCA_020629335.1 Chitinophagales bacterium
CAAGACTCCGAAAAGAGATCTAATAGTAATACTAAAATAACTATCAGTGTGAAAAAGGCGATTGTAAGATTACAGTCGCCTTTTTTTTTATTATTAAATACCTATAGCGCAAGTGTTTTTCATTGGTGCTTCTTGAGGGTACCCAATTTCTACTTACTCTATAACAACCAAACGCCTTTGCGCCCTCAAAACCTCTCCCTCATACAAACGCAAAAGATAAACCCCACTCAACTGATTTGATAGATCAATCATCCTATTGGTCGAAGAAGCGATCTCCCACCAAACCAACTGCCCATTCACATCATACACCTCTATTCTCAAATCCTCCCTAAAATACTCTGCCTCCAAAGCAAACTGAAACACCCCACTAGAAGGATTAGGATGTATAGATAATAAAGAAGAAGAACCATGCAGCAGTCCAACATTAGTATCCACCACTTCTTCCAAAACCAAACTATCACAATGATATAAATTACCACAAGTATTGCCCAAAGAATCCAACTTCAATGCCCAACCATACTGTGGCGTTTGAAACGGCGTATAACCAGCCATAATGATGCCGCCATCAGGAGTAGGTTCCATATCATTAAAGTAAATGCTTGTATCAGTATGCAAAACTATCTTTTTGGTCCAAAGCGTATCTAAATTGTGATCTATAGCCCAAATTAAGTTTTCTGCTTGAGCATTGACATTAAAGTAGTGAGTATTAGTAATAAAGTATTCTGAATAAGGTATGAAATTATTGTAAAACCCATTCCCAATAAAAATTTCATCTTCTACATACATACTATAAAATTGTTCATTGAGAATCTCTCCATTTGCAGATAAATGAAGCAAATGATGTAGTCCAGAATCATTAGAAGGTTGTCTATACCCATGTGCTAAAATAGTACCATCTGCTAATTCGATAGTTTCTATTAGCCCATCAATTTGCCCTTCTACAATATCTGCTTTAGTAACCCACTCTACTATGCCTTCCCCATCTATTTTAACTATATAATAGCCCCAATCAATAAAAGTAACACCAATATTAGGACTCCACGCTCCTCCAATTAAGTAGCCACCATCTGCGGTAGGGGTAATATTACCCACTTCTGTTCGGTGAGAAGGATTATCTACATACTCAAAATTCCAAAGCTCATTACCTTCTTCATCAACTTTGAGGACATAAATATGGGTAGGACCAGTTTCCCACTGTCGCCAACCACTGACCAAGATACCTTCATCATGGGCGGGGCAAATAGCCCGAACATCTTCATTATAAGGGGTTTCTAATTCTTTGTACATCAGTAGGTTAGCCATATCATCTACTTTTGCCAAAACTACTTCTCCTAAACTCAATCCACCGCCCATTGAATAATCCTTTCTATAAGATATCCAGTACTCATTCTCTCCTAAGCCTTTGGTCATTAATTGTCCACTAGTCAGCCATTGCTCAAATTCATCCTCATCTATGATTAATTCTGCAAGCTCATTTCCCTGTTGATCTAAAGCTTTCACAAAACTCATATCCTCCTCATCCCCAGCTATACCTGCTATCAAATAGCCTATATCGGTAGGTTCTATAGCCACCGTAATTAGATTAGTTGTATCTGGTCTAAACTGTTTACTAAAGTAGGTAAAGAGGGTATCTTGGGCATTTATCTCTAAGCATAATAAGCTCAATAATAAACCCACTATATACTTGCTCATTTCTTTTATTTTAGAATAGCGTCTTGTCAGCCTAAAGCTAACAAGACGCTATAAGGATTATTTAAAAATTAGTACTCTTTGGTAAGGAGCGCTATGACCACGCATTCCTAAGAAATATAATCCATCAGGCAAGTTTTCTACGGAGATAGTAGATTGTTGTTGTCCTGATTCCCAATTGAATTCCTTCACCACATTACCATAAGCATCTAACAGCTCTAGTTGCCCAGCAGCTTCTATACGCTCATTGATTAATTGAATATTCAAATATTGACTAGTAGGATTTGGATAAAGGGTCCAAATTTTATTAATATTCAACTCTTCTTCATTTATATCAGCCTTATTAGTTTTGCTAAAGGAACGAACAAAGTCACGATCAAATAAACTGGCTAAAATAGCTTCTGCTTGTCCAGCCACAGCTCTGTCCTCTACTTCAGCTAATAACTCCAACTGTGCTTTGATCTCATCTGTTTTTCCACTACCCTCATGGTTCGATAAGGCAGCATCATAAATATTATAAAATAGTTGATCTTTAGGACTATTAATTGGTATTCTATTTAATAAGTTTTGGGCCCTTTGTATTCTTCCTCCATTGAAAAGTGTACCAAGCATTCTCCATCTGCCCCAATTATGATTTTCATCCATTGCATCAATCACTGCTATGGCACAGTCAATTTCTCCTCTACGTAACAGTTTCCTTAATGTACGTCGGATTTGCTTTCTTTTGGGTTGACTATGATCTATTTCCATCCCATTTAAACAAGGAGCTGTTAAACCTTTAGGGATTGAAAGGAAATCAGAATCAGTACAAACTTCTTCTCCGTTCTCATCAAATAAAGTCCATTCCAACTCCAGTGTACTTCCAGGAGGAAGTTCTACCCCTAAAAGATTTCCATTACCATCATCGACTACTTGTGCATCAATACATAAGAACGGACAGCTAGTTGAAGATACTCCATCAATATTATCTATGATTATTTCTCCTTGCCCGACCATTCCTGAAATAGGTCCACTATAAATAACTGTTATTACCCCATTGACAGTAGCAGTTACGACAAATACTTCATTGCCTACGTTAAACTGCGTGAAAAAATCTTCATCATCACTACTAAACTTAATAGCCCTCAATCTTTGAATTCCATCAAAGCTAATAGGTAATACCTCTCCTACTTCACTTGGACAAACAACCTCCTCAACTTCTTCCCCTTCTCCACATCTTCCATTATCTGGAGGATCTGTTCCTCCCAATGAATTATCTAATGTAAAGTTACTAGTAGGCCCAAATTCTGTAGGAGCAGTCAAAGGATCATTATCTCTATTAATAAAAAACACCTCTCCTTCATTAGTGATATGATTTCCCGCCTGACCACTATCATGCCAATAATTATTGAATAAAAAAGGTTGGCCTGGTAATCCATTAAAACCTACATTTGGACCAAATAGATTAGCACCAGCACTTCCAGGAGTTCCTGGGATTGGTACTCCTATGGGTAGCTGCTGTTGATTAGTCAAGGTTCCTGATCTGATGAACCAGTCATCTTCACATTCATTATATTCATTGCAGTAAATAGCTAGTCCTACACAGTCTCCCTCAAAGAAAGTTCCATGATCAAAGCGATGATTAATCACAGTATTAGGTGCGTTAATTCCTGTTGGTAAGTTGAACTCAATCAAATCACTATCCAGATTAATGTCGTTGCTCCAAATACCACCTGATGTACTCGGTTCATCGCTTGGTTCAGAAAATACATCAGTAGTGATAAATCCTATGGCAGTACCTGAATTATCATGAAGAGAGGGAGCCTCCCATACTAAATTAGGATTGTGCCCAGTCGCTACAAATTGATTCTCATCAATTTGAAAATCTAAAGAGGTGATCGCACCGATACCATAACTATCGTGTAGAAGGTCAATATCTCTATTAGCAGGCACTCCAAAATAGTTACTTGTGATATAGCCACCACCAACACCATCTATGGTGATACCTTTAAGAACTCCGTCAAAAGCATTATTGACAATTCTTTTATTCATCAGACCATCTGAACCAAAGGCACTGATTCCTCGAAATAGATTAGTAAAGTAGTTCATGGTAGCTCCTTCTTCTCCTATTTGGAAGCGAGACTGATGTGATTTGATACCCGTACCTAAATCTGAAAGATTAGCTTCTTGTACGTTCCATAAAGCATTATTAGTTGCCCTAAATACATTACCAATGATGGCTACGCTTTTAGAATGACCACGATTATTTAGTGTAATATGAATATTACTTCGACCCTCAGCTAATTTAGTTGCATCATCATCAGGAAGAGGAAATGTAGTTGTAAAGTCAAATACATTATTTTCAACCCTATTAATGGCTGTATATGCTGCTATTTCGTCATCTGAGGCAAAAGGATAACCAGGTATTGGCCCATAATGTATTCCCACTGCATTATTAGTAAAGAAACTATTTACGGCAATTATTATGCCTCCTCCAGGTTTACCTTGAGGAAGATCAATTGGAGGATCATCTGCTTCCCATCCGCCGTATTCACCAGCGGCAATTCCTCTAATTGCGTTTTCAATTCTTGAGCCATCTCTCACAATCACGACTCCATAATTGTCATTTAATATACTACATAAATTATCATCTATTTCAATATTTGGATCAATAGGGTCTGTAGGCAGGATATTATCTCCAAACACCTTAATCCCTTTCCATCGTTCTCCACAAGGCATATTGGTAAGAAGGCTGTTTTCTACAATAAGTGCAGCGCCTCTTTCTACATGAATACCAGATGAATTATCAAAAAACTCAATATTACTATCACGAATTACCAAAATTTCTCCAGTAGGTACTGTTATTATCTCTCCAACTCCTCTATGAGGTAGCCCGTCCCAAATTTGAACTAAATCAGTACCAGTTGTTGTGCACTCTATACAATCTTCATTAGAATAGTTACTGTCTTCATCAGCTGCAGAAACCCATGCAGGCCCTTGAGTATCTAGGAGATTTGCTCTATATCTAATCAATGCACAACGCATGGTTCTTGCTTGATCTCTAGTGAAATTAGCATAGCAATTAAAGCTATAAGACATATAATTTGTGAAAGGATCTACTAAGTCATCCATAAAGGGATTAATACCTATTCCTCCTAAAAAACCTGTTTGAATTTGTGCATCAGCATCACAAGATGAGAGTTCAAGGGGAGCATCAGCGGCTAATGAGTTTGGGTCAGTAGTAGTACATCCACTACCGACATTTCCATTGGCATCAGCATTTTGATTTTGAGGCTGGGTATCACAAATTCTATCTCCTTGTTTACAACAATCTTCATTATTACAAGCAACCAATTCCTGTGCAAAATCAGATAAGCCTTCCCAATTATTAGGAGTAACAGCGATAGGGCTGCTACTAATATTACTAATCCCAATAGGTGATGCTTCAGGAGCCCCAAGCATATCTGTCAAAGCATTATTAGCATTATCAGGATAAGTGAACTGGTAAGATGGAGGAGTAGCTGCATTATTAATAAATACCAAATTTCCTCCATCAATTGCATAGCCCACATAAGTCGGGTCATTCTCTATCGCTGAATAGAATGGAATATTGGTCAATCCATCAAGATTGGTTATTGAAGTTATTGCTATATTGTTAGGATTCCCAAAAATATCCACAGGTCCTATGGCTGTATTACTCCAAAAAGTATAGGTATATTGTATGTCGTTAACTGGATCTAATAATATAGCAGTCGTCCCATTATTACTTAAAATTTCAAGATCGTAAGTATTACCGTCTGCATCTTCACCAATAAGTGAAGTGGAGCTAGATGGTAAAAAGTCGGGATGATTTCCTGGAATGGTCACTTGCATCAGAGTTTGAATATTATTAGGATCGCTAGTATCTAAAAATGAGCTAAAAGGAACCCCATCTTCATTAACATCTGGCGAGAATGTATGTAATAGATTGAAGTAATGCCCTGTTTCATGTATTAAAATTTCAGCAGTATATGAAATAGCAGTAGTTCCTATGACATTTTGCAGGACAGTGGCATCTCTTAACCCATTAATACCAGCATTTACAGCATAATTAGAATAACCTGATGTTTGTGTATCAAGATCACCTAAATTATCGCATGTACATGGTCCTAAACTATTCGTACATATATCTGAAACTAAAACAATATTATAGTAATATTGAGGATCCCATAATATATTGTATAAATTAGTATCGTAAAAATGATTTCGATGGTAAACAATACCATTGGTAGGTTTTCCACAAGGATCAAATTGAGCGAGTTCAAATATCATATTAGGATTGAATGGAGACTCGACTGATGAAGGATCAAAATTGTCAGTAACTGAATTAGCTGCTGAATTATTGAAAGCGCTATTTAAACCTCCTAACAAATTCTCTGTAAAGTCAGCATCTATGCTAGTAGTACTTCCACTTGATGGGTCATAATTTTCATTAAGTGCAATGTCGGGATGTTCAACTACATGAAATACAACGGGTACTCTTAACAAATCGTTATTAAAGTTATCGATATTAAAAGCACCATTAGGCTCATAGCCAGCAATAGCAAATCCAGCACCATCTAATCCATTTTCAGGATCACAGTGACAATCAAAATCATAATCTCTCGGTTCAAAATTAGGATCTCGTTTAGATTTGATCAGAAATTCTTCTAATTTTTCATTGATTCCACAAAATTTATTTTGTGAGAACATGAGATCAGAAGGGATTAAAAACATCATAATTAAAAAGCCCCCTAAACTAAGTTGTCGAATATATTTGTGTAATACAAATATGGGGGGGGGGTAAATACGTGATTTTTCATAGGGTAAATGTTTTTAGTGTTAGAAAATAAAAGTCTTTTTGTCTTAACTAATTGACATAGAAATGTAATAAGAGGCAAACCTCTAAGTAAGGAAAGACAAAATAATATGATAATTACTGAAAAGGGGTGAGTTATTTGTTATACGAACAAATATAAAACATTTTAATTAAAATACAAATGTTATTTCTAAATTGGAATTTTTATTTTCTCATTGTAGTGAGTGAAATTTTTTATGTTTATGTCTATCGAAAAAGCTCTGAAATACAGAAAAGCCTATTCTTAAGAGAATAATGAATTTTCATGTGGATTATAAAACTTAAAATAAGTTCGGTATTTTTGCTATTAATTATGAAAGCGATTGCACAATTATTTTCGATCTTATTCCATCCACTTTTGGTACCTACTTACTGCTTTTTATTTTTGATATTGTCTAATGGCTATATGTTTGGGCATATCAATTCGGCAGAAGGGATGCGCCTCTTGATGGTTGGTTTTATCAATACTTTCTTATTCCCAGTATTTTGTATTTTTTTGATGAAAATGCTGGGTTTTATAGATGACTATGAGCTGAGGGATAGAAAACAGCGGGTTTTGCCCTATATGGCTGTGTCCTTTTTCTTTATTTGGTCTTATTTGGCGCTCCGAAAAGCCTTTAATTACGAATTACTAAGTGATGTGATGTTGGGCGCTGGTATTGCTGTTTCAGCAGCATTGGTGGTTAATATTCTGATGTACAAGATCAGTTTGCATACGATTGGTATGGGTGGGTTATTTGCTTTGGTTGTTTTTACGATTATAGCAGGAATTCCAGTATACAATATGACTTGGGTACTGATAGCCGTTATTTTGATTGCGGGTATAGTGGGTTCTTCCCGTTTGCTATTGAAGGCGCATGATAATAAGGAGGTGTTTAGTGGCTATGCTTTAGGCTTTTTCTGTATGTTCATCGCTTTCCTTTTCTAGGAATGATTATTCCTATTAAACAAAAAATAGTTACAAAAATACAAAAGATATGTTTGATACCATTAATTATGAACTTAAGGACAATGTAGCTTATATAACGCTCAATCGACCTGAAAGCTATAACTCGATTAATGAGCAGTTAGGTCAAGAATTTATCAAAGCCTTTACGATGGCTAAGGAAGATGAGGAGGTGCGTGTAGTAGTACTTACAGGTGCTGGCGAGAAAGCTTTTTGTTCTGGTCAGGACCTGAAGGAAGTGGAAGGTTCTGCTAATCAGTTTAATTTAGGGGTGTCGGTGGAGAATCGCTATAATAAGATGGTTCGGTCTATGGTTGATTTGCCTAAGCCTATTGTGGGAAGAGTGAATGGGGTAGCTGCTGGTGCAGGTTGTTCTTTTGCTTTGGCATGTGATATTTTGGTCGCTTCAGAGAATGCTTCAATGATAGAGGTGTTTGTGAATATTGGTTTGGTGTTGGACTCTGGCTCTTCTTTCTTTTTGCCTCGTATCGTGGGGAGTAAGAAGGCATTTGAGCTATGTACTTTAGGTTCTAAAGTGAAGGCAGCAGATGCATTAGAATTGGGTTTAGTCAATCGAGTAGTGCCAATGTCGGAATTAGATGAGGAGGTAAAAAAATTCACAGACTATTATCGAAAAGCGCCGACTAAAGCGATTGGTATGATTAAAAAGATGCTGTATAAGTCTCATCAGTCAGACATCAATCAGATGTTGGAGTATGAGTTTTTCTATCAAGATATGGCGGGTCGCTCAGAGGATTATCAGGAAGGCGTAAGGGCCTTTAATGAAAAACGTAAGCCTGAGTTTAAGGGAAAATAGGCTTAGGGATGGTAGCGGTATGTGGCGTCCATGCTGTGACTTACGGAGCTTAGGTACGCGCAGGCTGGCCTGAAAGGCAGACAAGCGGGCCTTAGCGGAGTAGGAACGGCATAGCCACATAATAGCGGACAGCCCGACGGCTGCGCTTCGCTTGCAATGCGTAATGCATAATGATGAATGATAAATATTTTAGTTTATGCTGCGTACTCGCCTCTGCTGGCGCAGCGGGAAGCCCCAAATAGTTATTGTCGTTAGAGACAAGGCATGCCTTGTCTGTACAATATTAGTGTGAAATTTGATATAGCACAAGTGAAAAATACTTGCGCTATATGGTGTCGGACGAAATAAAAATAAGAAAAGCCCTTGGAAATTACTCCAAGGGCTTTTGTGTTTTATGTTGAACAGCTGATTAGGCTGTTGTTTGTAGAGAATTGGCTTTAAGTAGTCCTTTTTCCATTAGATATTCTGCGATTTGCACGGCATTAGTTGCTGCGCCTTTACGGAGATTATCGGAAACGATCCATAGGTTGAGGCTATTTGGAGCTGATTCATCTCTACGGATACGGCCTACGAATACGTCATCTTTGCCTTGTGCTTGAAGTGGCATAGGGTAGACGTTGTTTTGTGGGTCATCCATGACGGTAACGCCAGGAGCCTGCTGAAGCAATTCTCGTAATTCATGGAGGTCATATTCCATATCGAAGGTGATATTTACGCATTCAGAGTGGCCGCCTATTACGGGAACACGTACTGCTGTAGCGGTAATACCTATTTGATCATCACGCATGATTTTGCGTGTCTCATTGACTAGTTTGAGTTCTTCTTTGGTGTAACCATTATCGAAGAATACATCGCAGTGAGGTAGGCAATTTAGATCGATTTGGTGAGGATAAGCTGCTTCCACTGTTTCGCCAGGTAAGTGGCTACGCTCGGCACTCATTTGAGCGACGGCTTTTTTGCCAGTACCTGTGATCGATTGGTAGGTTGAAATGACTAATCTGTTAATTTTATATTTTTCGTGCAATGGGCCTAATGCTACGACCATTTGTATGGTAGAGCAGTTAGGGTTGGCGATGATTTTATCGTCTGCGGTTAATGCATCGGCATTAATTTCAGGTACGATTAATTTTTTGTCTTCGTGCATTCTCCAAGCGGATGAATTATCGATGACGGTTGTACCTACTGCTTCAAATTCTGGTGCATATTTAAGGGAGGTTCCACCACCAGCTGAAAATAGTGCTAGGTCAGGTTTCATAGAAATTGCGGTTTCCATACTAACTACTTCGTAGTCTTGCCCTTTAAAAGATAATTTTTGTCCGACTGATCTTTGAGAAGCGACTGGTATGAGTTCAGTGATTGGAAATTTTCTTTCCTCTAATACTTTAAACATGACTCTACCAACCATGCCTGTTGCTCCAACAACTGCTACTTTCATGAGTGATTTATATTTTGAAATTTTAAAAAAAATATAGGGGCTTCCCTTCCTTTGTTTGAATGCTTCATGAAGGGAAGCCCCTAGTTATTTTATTATTGAACTCGTTTAAAGTTTTTCTGCTGGCTTGGAAAATAGCTAATTTTACGTATTTCTGCGTTATTTTATCGGTACGTAGCGCTGCTATGCACCTCAAAAATGCCTTGAACTACGAAAAATTAGCGGATTTTCAGCTTCACCATAAAACTTTAAACGAGTTCATAGAGCGGATAGCTCTAAACTATTTGGGTGTCATATTTATTCCGACTCGTCGTAGTAATCGTTGCTGTACTTGTCGTTTTCATTGTAGTAACGATTATCTCTATTTCGGTCATATCCACCAGAACGGTTTCTGTCATAACCTCCACCGCCTCTGTCGTAACCGCCGCCACGATTTCTATCGTAGCCTCCACCACGGTTTCTGTCGTAGCCGCCACCGCCGCCGCGGTTTCTGTCGTAGCCGCCACCGCCGCCACGGTTTCTGTCGTAGCCGCCACCGC
>JAHDDN010000177.1 GCA_020629335.1 Chitinophagales bacterium
TTAATTCAAGCCTGGATATTTGACTCGCACGTGATAATTACTCTTAAGGAGCTTTTTGAAAATTTTCTTGATTTTTTTGATGTCTTGAAAGGACAGATCGCAATTATCGAATTGTTTGAGATCGATTTTGTGCTTGACGATATTATCCACTAAATTGTCGATGTCTTCTTGGGTTGGATCTTTAAGCGATCTGGAAGCTGCTTCTAAGGAATCGGCTATCATAACGATGGCTGTTTCTTTAGAGTAAGGGGTTGGACCTGGATAGGAAAAAATCTTTGGGTCTACCTCTTCTACTCCTTTTTCTTTCACCTCTTTTCGATAGAAATATTCGGTACGGGTCGTGCCATGATGGGTTCTAATGAAATCTATCACATCATTTGGCAAACCATTTTTCTTGGCCATTTCAATTCCTTTGATGACGTGATTGATAATTATGTTTGCACTTTCTACATAAGGCAAATCGTCATGTGGGTTGAAGGCAGATTTTTGGTTTTCTATGAAGTATTTGGGATTTTCCATTTTGCCGATATCGTGATAGAGGGCTCCTACCCTTACCAATAAGGTATCTGCTTTTAATTCATAGGCAGCAGCTTCCGCTAAATTGGCTACTTGTACGGAATGCCAAAAGGTACCTGGCGTTTGTATGGAAAGTGCTTTTAAAAGAGGTTTGTTTAGATCACTTAATTCTACCAATGTGATATTAGAAACGAAGCCAAATATTTTTTCAAAAATTGGAATTAAGATATAGCTAAAAAGCACCAAAAATGCATTGACTACAAACATACCAAATGGAGCAAGGGTCAGTGCATCGAAAGATCCTTCTCTTACAAGGAATACCCCTAAGTAACCGATGCAGTAAGCTAAAAAGACATAGGCTGTAGAAATAAAGAATTGCGACCAATAGTAGGCTTTCACATTCACCATGATGGCTACTAAGCCTGTAATAATTTGTAAGAAAACATAGTCTGTACCTACGGGCAGGACAAAAGTAGCAATGATTACATTGATCAGTATGGTGTAGAGGGCTAATCGGTTTCCAAAGAAGGTCCGAATAATTACTGGCACAATACTGAATGGTATGACATATAAGATGTCGGTATTGGTGGTGCTGATATTACTCAATAAAAAACTGCATGAATATTGGAAGATTAGTATCAGCATGAATATAAAGGAGAGCCTTCTGAGACTTTTATACTCTTTGGGCTGATAGGTCATCAATAGGATGCTAAAGACTCCTAATATTAATGAGGTGATTAAAAAGTAGCCAATGGTGCGCAATAGAGAGCTATATGCCTGAGAATCGTTTTGAGTAAAGGCTTCTCGAAGAGAGACCAATAGCTGATATTTCTCAGGAGTAACAACTGTACCTTGATAGATTAGGGCTTCCCCTTTTTGTACGAATCCACGGGTAGGTAATATACGTGCTACTTGATCTTTTCTTAAATCTTCGGTTAGTTCTTTATTATAAATGATATTATTCCAGACTTTAAGCTCCATGAGCCGTATTAGAAAGTCGTCTTTAATTTCTGGATATTTTCTCAGCTCATCAACAATGAATTGATAAGCTTTCATCTCATTGAAGAAGTTGTCTAATGGCTGAAGGATGGCCAGTTGAGTTTTCTTTAGATTGATAGTAAAGTCAGACTCTGCTGTTTGATGTTCTTCATCCAGCTTAATGATGCCTCTTTTGTAAATGCTGTCCATGATACCGACCGCTATCTTCTGGTATCTACTGGAGTCAAAATTGGCGATAGTAATCGAGTCCCAAAGCATTAGCTTAGAAGAATCATTAATCAACTCATTATAGCGAACCTTAAAGTCTTCTTTAAATTCATTAATTGCTTGATTACCTATTTTTGCATCATAATCATAATATGGGCTGATCATATTACGAGCTTCTTCTTGTTCTAATTCAAGTTCCTCTGATGACTTGATGATAGAGAAATCTACGGGCGAATAGAGTGTCTCGTATTGCCATATCTCTCCTTGTTCAAACTCATATTTGAATTTATTCCGAGGATATAGATAAATCAATAATAAGACAACGATCAGAACCAATAAGGCTCTAAAAATATCGTAATGCTTATTTACTATGTAGGATGCTAAGTTATTCACTCTAATTTGCTTGATTCGCTGACGAAGAAGGTAAGAAGGCATCATTAGTTTCAAATGCCAATCTTATTTTTTTAACCATTACTAAACCATTATACTATGCTTCCGTCAAAAGCTGGAGTGTAATTTAGTAAATTCTTAAAGATTGTTGCAAAAATAGCTTTTCTTTTACAAGAAAGCAGATTCAACTCTTAGATACTAGCATTAAAAAGTAAATTTGGGGTTTCTCATGGAATAAATCCTTATTTTGCAAGCAAATTAAACCGATAAGTTGCTGCTGCAAACTAAATTGACTCAAATTAACGTTTAAAAACACAAAATACAATATAGCATTTATGAACAAAATAATCATCAGCCTTTTAGTAATGGCCATTGCCTTTACATTTAGCCAGCCTGTAGCGGCTCAGAATATGCAAGAGCTTCAAGATTCCTTATCTAGTCTTTTTAGCTCAATGGCCAAAACAAGCAATATTGAGGAGCGCAAGTCTTACAATCAGCAAATCATTCCTACTTTTGTAAGCGCTTTAAAAACAGAAAACTCCTTTAAAAAGAAATTCAAAAATATAGAAGGCTTATCTGTTTTATATCCAGCAGATAGCACTTTTAGAATTTTTACTTGGTTAGTACGATTAGCAGAAGATGATAAGAGCGCAACAGGCAATTTGCCTTCAGATAAGCTTTATTCCGCAGATTACTATGAATATCATGGGGCCATACAAATGAATAGTAGTGATTTAGTACTTTATCCGCTAAGAGACTCCACTAGTTTGATCAGTTTTCCTGAAGACAAAATCTCTACTCATGAGAATTGGTACGGCTCTGTTTATTATAATATGACAGAAAAAGAAGACAGAGGACGTAAATACTATATGTTATTTGGGTGGAAGAATAGTACGCCAATGAGTACTAAGAAGATTGCAGAAGTGCTTTATTTTGACGAAAACAATAAACCAGTATTCGGTGCGCCTATATTTGAGGTTTATAAAGATGGAGAAGCTTTTGGTATGAAGAATCGTTTTATATTGGAGTATAGTAATAGAGCTTCTGTTTCTATGAACTACTATCCAAGCAAAGATCAAATACTATATGATCATGTAGAACCCGAACAACCAGAGGGTAAAGGAATCTACCACTCCTACTTACCAGATGGCACTTATGAAGGATTTGAATTCAAAGATGGGGTTTGGAAGCATGTGGAAAAGGTTTACAGCATTACAAATAGCGATATCTTAGAGAATCCAACACAATTAGATACTCGTAAAATAAAGAAGGATCGTAAGAAAAGGAAAAAGAAAAAGTAATCAATAATTTAACATAAAATTAATTTAAGTACCTAAACATAAATAATCATCACTTTTGATGGCTTAATTTTGCGCTGTACTGCGTTACTTTTTTTAGTAATAGCGCTGCTATTCCGTCAAAAAAGTGCCTTGTTCAGCATAAAATTAATCTCATCAGAGAAGTGTCGATTATTTTCATTCAGGTACTTATAAGAGAACGCCAAGCTGCTTTAATGTAGTTTGGCGTTTTTTTTTATTAAAAATCTGTCCTAAATTGTCCCAAATTGGGTATTCTTTTCGTCTAAGGTTTTGGTTGCTGTTTATAAAATGAATGTTTATTGATAGAAAGAAGCTTGAATTAGTTAAAAGATGTAAGCGCCATGACCTTTTATTAGCTTAAAATTAGTCAATATTTGCGAACAAAAATGTAGGAAGAACAAACATTATCAACACATATTTGTTTTTATATTACTGATAATCAATGTAATTAGAGTCAAAGACTAAATAAATACTTGAGACTCTCTAAGCATTTATCAACAACTTTCTAGCAAAGCTTTTATATATAAACATAACAAACCACGATAAACATGCCGTACTTAACTTGTACATAACAAACGAATTGAAAATTATTATTCTATTCAGATCATATATGCATAAACACACTGCTTAAAGCTATTCAATAGTTTTCAAGTGTGGATTATGGGATTTTTTCTAATACGAAAAAGCTTGAATATTAGGATTTAAGTTGTCTAAAGGTGAAATTATTGAAAAAATAGCATTAATTTTGAGGTTCTAGACAAAAGCTTAAGTGATAATAGTTTAGGCCTGTTGATAACAGAATAGCATAAAGAATGTGATAGATACTATCAAAATATATTCCCATTGAATTAGAGTAAACTAAAACCCGATCATCAACACAATTAAAAAATATATAGATATGAATCACTGGAATATTTTCCAAAAAGGAATTTTACAAGTTTTAGGCTTGTTTATTCTTTCCATTTGTTTTACCCAAATTGCTTCCGCTCAAGTAGTTAGCTTAGAAGACGCCGAGTTGGTCGCACAAAACTACTTCTATCAAAAAGATCTGAGTTTAGGAAATGCTGCCGATGCAGTAATTACTGATACAGCGACAGGAGAAGTTAATGGAGAGGTTTTTTACTATATCTTTGAGATCAATAATCAAGGATTCGTAATTGTCTCTGCTGATGAGCGTAGTGCCCCAATTTTGGGCTATGCTACCCATTCAAATACAGACTTTAATAATATACCTGATGGTGTTCAAGGCAGATTGAATAATTATCAAATTGAAATAGAACACTTACGTACCAATAATATCATTGCTTCTGAAAATAATAGCAGTAGATGGGCTAATTTGAAGGACGATCGTTACGAAAGAATAGGAACAGATCGTGATGATATCGTAGCTCCATTGACGAGTACCATTTGGGGACAAGAGGAGTTTTATAATGCAATGGCACCAGCAGACGTCGATGGTCCAGCTGGACACACCTTTTTAGGTTGTGTTCCTGTGTCTATGGGGCAATTAATAAAATTCTGGGGCGATAGCTTAGATATTTTCACTAATGGCCAATTGACTTATACAGATCCTAACTATGGTGAGCAAAGTGCTAACTTCGCAACTACTGATTATGATTTTGCTGCAATGCCAGATGAACTAACAACTTTCAATGATGATGTTGCTCAATTCCTATATCACGTAGGAGTTTCTACTCAAACAGAATATAGCCCTACTTATAGTTCTACTTACTTTAGCTACGTTAGAGATGCTTTCGTACATATTTGGGGCTTCGATTGCGATGCTGTAGTATATTCAAAAGAATTTACGGACCCTGTTGTTTGGGATCAAATCATTAAAGATGAATTGGATGCTGGCCGACCTGTTTACCTTAGAGGGGAAGCTGATGGCGGTGTTTCTCATGCTTGGATAGTAGATGGCTATAATGAAGAAGGCCAATATCATATGAACTGGGGATGGCACGGTGACTGGAATGGTTACTGGACAGATACAGGAGCAAGCTGGAGTAGCTCAGGTGGAGTAATCACTTACTACCAAGAACAATACGGAATTTTCGGCTTACAACCAGGCGATGGTTGTCAAGCTTGTAATGACACTTCTTATGCAACTGTTTTAGACAATAATACTAGTGCTTATTTTTACACTAACCAACCAGTAGGACCTGTAAATATTCAATTCAGATACAGAGAAGTAGGTACTACAGATTGGATAGAAACTGAAATTTCTGACAATTACTATGCTTATACTGCCGATTTAGAAGAGGATAAAACATACGAGTTTGAAGTAAGAAAGCAGTGTGGAAATGGAGATTGGTCTCCTTATGTGAATCTTCAACAATTTGAAACATCTGGTACTCCACCAGGACCAGAAGAGTGTACAGTACCAGCTGGTAATTCATTATCAACTAGTGCGACTAGTACTGTTTCTTCTTATATCTATAGCACTTCCAGTACGGTTATTAATCAATTCAGATATAGACCAGTTGGCGCTACTAACTGGGAGTTAACTGACGAACAAGATCTTTACTACCGATTTATTACTGGCTTACAAGCTGGAACGGAATATGAATTCCAAGTAAGAGAATTATGTAGTGATGATACTTGGAGTGATTGGTCTGAATCTCAAACCTTCACTACTCAAGGTGGCATAACCGTTGAATGTGGAGCACCTGACTCAAGTAGTCTATCAACTAGTGCGACTGGAAATACTAATAGTTATATCTATTACTTAAGCGCTCCAAGTAATACTGACAACGAATTCAGATATAGAGCAGTAGGTACCGCTGACTGGATGACAACGGCAATCAGTACTAGCTACTATCGCTATTTATCTGATTTAACACCAGGCACAGAATACGAATTCCAATTCAGATATGCATGTGCAAATTCAACAAATGGATGGACTGAATTCACTGAATCAGCTACATTCACAACTACTGGCTCTAATGGTGGTGGTGGAGATTGTAATACTTCTGAAGCTTCAAGCCTTTACACTAGCTCAACAGGTTACACTGGCTCTTATGTATACACTCCTTTAACGAATAGCGGTAATAACCAATTCCGTTACCGTCCAGTAGGAACAAGCTCTTGGAGTGAGTCTGATATCAGTGGTAATTACTACCGTTATTTATCTGACTTACAATCAGGAACAGAATACGAATATCAAGTAAGATTCCAATGTGGTACTGAATGGAGTGAATATTCTGATTCAGCAACATTTACAACATTAGGAGGAAATACAGGTGGCGATTGTGATGCTCCACTTTTAGCTGATGTTTCAAGTAGTATCGTATCTTCTACTTCTATGTATTTATACTACTTCAAAGCTGGTGCTGGTGCAAATGTGCAGTTCAGATATAAAGCAGTAGGTTCTTCTACATGGATAGAAACTCCTGTAGCAGCTTTATACTACACTTATGTTACTGGATTAACTTCAGCTACAGATTATGAATTTGAATCAAGAGTACAGTGCGGATCAACTTGGTCTGATTATTCTGGTACTGCTTACTTTACAACTCAAGAATAATATGGCTAATTTCAGCCTTTAAAAATAAAAAGCCATCTAACTAAGTTAGATGGCTTTTTTTATTTTATCCCCCCCGCAATTTAACTTTTTTTATTTCCTTAGGTCAATAATCCATGCCTCTCTCCTATTCTATATTAAGAACTCATTTAAAGTTTTTCTGCTGGCTTAGAAAATAGTTAATTTTCCGCTTCACCATAAAACTTTAAATGAGTTCTAACAATCAAAACCTATGACCCAACTATCTCAAATCGAATTACAACATTTATATTGGAGAACTGGATTTGGGCTTTCTCTTTCTAAATCCAAACAATTAGCTCATAAAGATAAGACCGAAATTATTGATCATATCTTTCAACAATCAAGAAAGTATGCTCCCCTTATCGTTATTGAAGAAGATGAAATTCCTTCTAAAAAAAATCTTAGAAATGCTATGCGGATGCAACTCAAAAGCGTGAAAGATTTTTTCAAATTAAAAGGAGTTGAGCTAAACAACAAATGGTTTGAAAGAATGGCTTACTCAAATTCAAGCCTAAGAGAAAAAATGACGCTCTTTTGGCACGATCATTTTGCTTGTTCAGAATTAAATCCCTACCTTATACAAGTCCAAAACAATAATTTGCGCAAACATGCTCTGGGTAATTTCAGAGATATGGTTCATGCAATGGCCAAAGATGCGGCTATGCTGAAATTTCTCAATAATAAGCAAAACAAAAAAGATGCGCCTAATGAAAATTTCGCCAGAGAACTCCTTGAGCTTTTCACCATTGGGATCGGACACTATACAGAAAAGGATATCAAAAGCGCAGCAAGAGCTTTTACAGGTTGGAACTTCGACTATAGGGGACGATTTGAGTTGAAAGAACGACAGCATGATTATGGACAGAAGACATTCATGGGGGAAAGAGGCAATTTCAATGGAGAAGATATTATTGATATTGTGCTATCCAAAAGAGAAACTGCTTATCATATCTGCCGCAAAATTTACGCTTACTTTGTCAATGATCAAATAGACTCAAAAAGAGTCAAAGAACTAGGCGATTATTTCTACGAAAACAGCTATGATATAGAAGCCTTGATGAAGAAAATATTACTCTCTGATTGGTTCTATAAGCCTAAAAATATTGGCTGCAAAATTAAATCCCCTACAGAACTAATAGTAGGGCTAATGCAAACCTTTAATATTGAATTTGAAGATCAAATGAACCTCATTTTTATACAGAAAAAATTAGGGCAACTTCTTTTCAATCCTCCTAATGTGGCTGGTTGGACTGGTGGTAGAAGTTGGATCGACAGTTCTACCTTATTTTTCCGAATGTCATTGCCTTTTTATATTTTTGACAAGGCGGAGATAAAATATATTGATGACTCTGCAATGGATAATGATGAAGCCATGTTTAAAGGTGGTAAAATGAAACGAAAAATTAATGCCTCACTGGATTTTCGTCCATTTGAAAATCACTTCAAACGCTTAAGAGGAAATACAAGCGAAGCCATGACTGATTTTCTATTGCAAAATAAAAAAGGATTAAATCCTGATTTTTTTAAAAGCAATAATTTCCAATCTAGCTCAGACACAGATATCCGAACTAATTGCTTACAAATTTTATCACTACCTCAATATCAACTTTGCTAAATATACCACTATGAACAGAAGAAAATTTTTGCAATCCTCCTCTTATGCCTCGGCCTCTCTCATGCTTCCTTCTTTCTTAAAAGCGATCAATCATTCCACCTTAAATAACGCTAATCACGGACGCAAATTAGTGGTCATTCAGCTTTCTGGTGGTAATGATGGACTCAATACTATTATCCCTTACCGCAATGATCACTACTATAGCTTAAGACCCTCTCTTTCCATTGACGGAAACGATGCGATTAGCTTGAGTAAAGAATTAGCCGTTAATCCTGCCATGGAAGGCTTTGCCGAATTGTATGATCAAGGCTTAGTAAGCATCATCAATAATGTGGGCTATCCCAATCCGAATCGTTCTCATTTTCGCTCCATGGAAATTTGGCATACGGCCAGTAATGCGAATCAATATTTGAGTAGCGGCTGGTTAGGTCGTTATTTAGATGCTTCTTGCACAGGCAGTGATTGTGATATGCACAAAATAATTGCCATTAACGATAGTCTGGATTTAGCACTTAAAGGCGAACAAAAAAAAGGAATGGCCATCTCTGATGCGAAATCGCTCTATAAAATCACCTCGACTCCCTTCATTAAAAGTCTAAGCGAGCATACACATATTCACGGAGATGAAAATGTGGACTACTTAAATAAAACAATGATAGAAACCATTGCCTCCTCAGAATATATTTACGAACATTCCAAAATCTATCAGTCCAAACAAAATTATCCCATGAATAAATTTGGGAAAAAGTTGAAGAATATTGCCGAATTGATAAATTCTGGAGTGAATACCAGCGTGTTTTATGTATCTTTAGGCGGATTCGATACCCACGTCAATCAAAAGAATCAACAGGCCCGTCTATTAAAAATGTATGCCGACTCTTTAAACGCATTCGTACAAGACCTAAAAAGCAATAATCGTTTAGATGAAACCCTCATCATGACCTTCTCTGAATTTGGTCGTCGAGTCAAACAAAATGCCAGCAATGGAACCGATCATGGAACCGCCAATAATGTGTTTATCACAGGTGGAAATTTAAAAAAGGCTGGCATCTATAATGACACCCCTAATTTAGTCGATTTAGATAATGGCGATCTCAAATATCAGATTGATTTTCGATCTATCTACAGCAGCATTTTAGATAAGTGGCTAGAAGTAAATTCCCAAAGAATATTAGGACAAAACTTCAAGCAGTTGAATTTTATTTAAATCTATCGCAAGTGCCCCACATTTGATTATCCAATATTTATGTTTTCATCAAGAAGGCCGAGACATAGATCGGCCCCTACAAAACAAATTAACTAATACACTAATCAACTATTAACTAAATTTGGGGCTTACTGCTGCGCTTGTAAAAACGGGCATTGTGCCCGCCCAAATTCATCTTTCATCATTTATCATTCATCATTCGCCGAAGGCGCAGCAGTCGGGCTATCCGCTATTATGTGGCTATGCCGCTCCTACTCTGCTAAGTGCTGCTTGTCTGCCTTGCAGGCCAGCCATCGCATCACTAAGCGCCGTAAGTCACGTCATGTACGCCACATACCGCTTCTATCCCTAAGCCAAATAAAGGTTAAAACTGAATACGGCTTAGGGATGGTAGTGGTATGGAGCGTGATGAAGTAGCTTACGGAACTTAGGCAGACGCAGGCTGGCCACGCAGTGGC
>JAHDDN010000178.1 GCA_020629335.1 Chitinophagales bacterium
TAAAAGTATAGGTATAGGAAATGAGATGGCGATTAATCAATTGATTGCTCATCATTCGATCATCTTCAAACCAGAGGAAAGGATACTTTGGGTTTCTACCTCTCCTTGGCAATTAGGCAGTTTCTTAGCCTATGATTTAAATAAGATATTTGAGGATCACACAAGTCCTAAAAGTAGTTTGGCAGAAGCGTCTTTGGAAATAGCAGCGGATAGTTTTCTCTATACACCAGACTATGAAAAATTCCTTTTATTTAAAGCATATAAAGACAGCATTTTTTATGCAGAAGAACAAGAGCAAAGTTTAAGTGAGGACTTTTTAAGTGATTTCCAGAAGCTTAACCCTGCTCATTATCAAACGTACTCGATTTTAGGAAGTTATTATCAATCTATTCAAAATTGTGATTTCGCCATAAAATATTACGACCAGGCACTAAGCAAATCTATTCCGTGGAAAAATGACGAAGAAGCTATAAAAAATGCTAAAAACAAATGCATTAAGAATAATAATTAGAAGAAATAGTATTGCACATTTAAAGAAAATATGTAATATTGCAGACTAAATATGAATTGATATTACAATTTTTTAACCAATTTACATTTCACTAAAATAATAGAGTATGAAAAGGATTTTTACTTTTATGGCGGTTTTACTGTCCTTATCTTTCTGTAGTATGGACACTTCCGCACAAGAATATGAAGTTGGCACAGGTGTGTTGAATCTTGGTGTTGGTCTTGGTGGATGGTCTTATGCATTAGGTGGGTTTTCACCTGCGATAAGTGCATCCTATGAAGTGGGGTTTAAAGAAACGGGTGACATAGGCGTGTTAGGTATTGGAGCTTTAGTAGGTTTTAGAACGACCTCTTGGACGGACACTCGATATACTGATATAACAATTGCGCCAAGAGTGACATGGCATCTTACTATTATTCCTGTAGAAAATTTAGATGTTTATGCAGCGGCTCAAGTAGTAACTCGTTTACAACGTTATAAGTTTACGGGCATTCTGGATGACTCTGGCTCTAGTTTTTATGTTTATCCGAGCCTAATAGCGGCAGCCCGATACTATTTTTCTGATAGTTTTGGGGTATTTGCAGAGTTAGGTTATGGTAATAGTTATCTGACGGCAGGTGCAAGCTTCCGCTTTGGTGGAGGGGGCGGCAAGTAGTCCAGTCAATTAAAAATAATTGCCTCGAATGTTCTTTAGAAGCATTCGAGGCTTTTTTGTATCTTTCCAAGGCATATGAACAAATCGCATGAAATCTCTGCCATAGAATATCAATCTATGGAAACTATAAAGTTGTATCAAGAGCAAAAACTCAAGGAATTACTAATTTATTTAGAAGCAAATTCTTCTTTTTATAAAAGGCATTTTCAGAAGCATCATATAGATATTCGTTCGATTCAAACACTAGATGATCTTCAACAAATTCATACAAGCACTAAAAAAGATTTACAACAATATAATGCCGACTTTATTTGTTCTGAGCGAAATAAAATCATTGATTATATCACGACTTCTGGTACCTTGAGTGAGCCAGTTACTTTTGCGCTGACAGAAAAAGATTTACAGAGGCTGGCTTATAATGAGTATTTGTCTTTTAAGTGTGCGGGATTAGACTCTTCGGACATCGTTCAGTTAATGGTGACGATGGATAAGCGATTTATGGCTGGCATGGCTTATTTTTTGGGTTTAAGAAAAATGGGAGCTGGTATCGTCAGAGTAGGAGCAGGAAGTCCAGGTATACAGTTTGACAGTATTCAACGCTTTCAACCTACTGCAATAGTGGTCGTTCCCTCTTTTTTAATTAAGTTGATAGAGTATGCTCAGACTCACCAAATCAATTTAGAAAAGACCAGTATCAAAAAGGCCATTTGTATAGGAGAACCCGTTAGGAATCCAGATTTTTCATTGAATGCCTTGGGCAAAAAAATAAAAGAACATTGGGAGATAGAGTTATTTACTACCTATGCTTCCACTGAAATGAGTACTGCCTTTACAGAATGCACACTTGGGCAAGGCGGTCATCATCATCCTGAATTAATTATCGTAGAGTTTTTGGATGAAAGAAATGAGCCTGTATCAGCAGGAGAAATCGGAGAAGTAACAGTTACTACATTAGGAGTGGAGGGAATGCCTTTACTACGTTTTAAAACAGGCGACTTATGCCATCATTATACAGAAAAATGTGCTTGTGGGAGAAGCAGTATGCGTTTAGGCCCTATTATTGGCAGAAAGCAACAGATGCTTAAATTGAAAGGAACAACGATTTATCCACCAGCGATTTTTGACGTTTTGAATAATCAAGTTGATGTGGTTGATTATGTGATAGAAGTGGACTCTAATTATCAAGGTTCAGATGAGGTGAAAGTTAAACTTTATAGTGAGAAAAAAAACGCTTATTTTGTAGAACAAATAAAAGATGCTTTTCGGATGAAGCTAAGGGTGGCACCTGAAATTGAGTTTTGTTCTCAAGCTGAAATCAAAAAAATAAAATTCCCTAAAAATAGTCGTAAGCCTATTCGATTTATTGATAAGAGATAGACTTGCGTGAGGGATGGCAGCGGTATATAGCGTGATGAGGTAGCTTACGAAACTTAGTGATGTGAAGGCTCGGAGAGACAAACAGCACTTAGTGTAGTAGCTGCTGAATAGCTATATAAGAGCGAACAGCCCGACCCATTTATTTTTTTGGCATTGGGCGCACACATAGGTAGCGCCCCTACAAAATGCCAAAAAAATAAATGGGTCACGCCCAAATTATTAAAAGAAAACCATTATGAAAGAGGAAAACACGGATGTATTAATCATAGGTGCAGGCCCTTCTGGTACTGTGGCTGCCGCGATGGTTCAAAAAAGTGGCCTAAGGGTTAAGATTGTTGAGAAACAGCGCTTTCCTCGTTTTGTTATTGGCGAAAGTTTGCTGCCTAAGTGTATGGAACATTTGGAAGAGGCAGGGTTTATGGAGGTGTTGGAACGACAAGATTTTCAAAAAAAGCATGGTGCTCAATTTATTAGGGGAAAGGATACTTGTTTATTTGATTTTGGTGATCAGTACACGGATAGTTGGAAGTGGACTTGGCAGGTTCCGAGGGCTGATTTTGATAAAGTGTTGGCGGATGAAGTGGCTTCGAGAGGGGTAGAAATTGACTATGAGACAAGCGTTATCGGTATTGAGTTTGATGAAAATGATCATTCTTCTATTACTAGCGTAGTGGATAAGGAGGGTAAGGAGCGTCATATACATGCACGCTATGTGATTGATGCCAGTGGCTATGGTCGAGTATTACCAAGGCTATTGAATTTAGAGAAGAAAAGTGGGATGAATCTGCGTATGGCTCTTTTTTCTCATTTTAAAGATGAGAAAAGACCGGCAGGGAGTGGAGGTAGTCAAATAACCTTTATTATTCATCGAGTTGATCTTTGGGTTTGGATTATTCCTTTTTCTAATGGCATTACTTCTGTAGGATTTGTGGGTAATCCTGATTTTTTTATGGAATATCAGTCTATTGAGGATCAAGAGGAGCGTTTGCGTAAGATGGTTAATGATGTACCCCAGATGGCAGAACGATTCAAGGGCGCAGAGCTTGTAATGGATGTTAAAAGTATGAAAGCATTTGCGGTATCTTCTGAAAAGTTATATGACAAGGGCTATGTTATTACTGGTAATAGTTCTGAGTTTATTGATCCTGTCTTTTCTTCAGGTGTTACCTTTGCTACACAATCTGGCTTGATTGCTGGTAAGTTAGTTGGTCGCTCTTTGAGAGGGGAGGTCGTAGATTGGGAAAAGGAATATGCGGAGATGATTCATCAAGGAGTAGAAACCTTCCGAACTTATGTGAAGCATTGGTATGATGGTAGTCTTCAAGATATTTTCTTTTACACCTCATCCATTGTAAATCCAACATTGAAGCAACAGCTTTGTTCCGTTTTGGCTGGTTATGTATGGGATGATAGTAATCCATTCGTTAAGAAACATGAACGTGCTGTCAAATCACTTGCGAAGGTGGTTAAAATCTATGAATAATTTTTGAGCCTCTTAAGTGAAATAAAATATGGCATTTAATTGGGCCTACTATATTTCTTCTATTTCACTAATTATGGAGGTTTAAAAAAGCACACTGAAATGAGTTTTCAAAAAATCATTCTTTTTTATTGTACTTGTATATTGCCAACTATATTAATTGCTCAGATTGATATCAATGGAATAGTATTAGACGCACACTCAGGGGAACCGATTCCTTTTGCGAATGTCGTATTGGTGGAAGATTTATCTATTGGTGCTACGACAGATTATGAGGGTCAATTTAGCCTTTCTCTTAGTACCCAAGCCGATTCATTACAGGCGAGTGCTTTGGGCTATGAAACCGTCCGAATTCCTTATGAAAAAAAAGATCGACTCATCTTCCAACTAAATGCTACCTCTTATGAAATGTCAGAAATTGTAGTCAAGGCAGAAGAAGATCCTGCAGTCGCTTTTATGCGTAAAGTATTCCAACAAAAAGCACAAAATAATCCAGCCAAAATTCCTACTTATCAATGCGAGGTTTATAATAAGTTAGAATTGGATTTAGTGGGTATTACAGAACGATTTAGAGATTTGAAAATCATTCGCCCTTTCGAATTTGTTTTTGAGAATGTGGATTCTGTTTCTGAGGATAAACCTTTCTTGCCTTTATTCCTATCAGAAAGTATTTCAGATTATTATTATCGCTTATCGCCTAAGGCTAAAAAAGAGGTAATTAAAGCAAGCAAAGTGTCAGGCATACAAAATGAAAGTATCTCACAAGTCACAGGTAGAATGTATCAAGACTTCAATGTCTACGATAACTGGATCACTATATTGAATAGTGAATTTGTCAGTCCATTGTCTGAGAATGGTCTTTTTTATTATCGTTACTATATGGTAGATAGTGCTTTCATTGATAATAAGTGGTGTTATCAAATACAGTACTATCCAAAAGCTAAAAACTTCAATTCTTTCTTTGGAGATATTTGGGTGAATGATAGCAGTTATGCGGTCAAGCGGGCTAATTTACAAATGAATGAAGATGTGAAACTCAACTATGTCACCCAGCTGAGTTTGCTACAAGACTTTGAGTTATTAGCCGATAGCGTTTGGGTATTGAAAAAAGATTTTATTACGGTCAGTTTTGAAAAAATAAATGAGCCACTTTTAGGCGTAAATATGATAAAATTTATTGCCGAAAATGCACCTAATGTACAAGGAAAAAAAACAACTACTTATAAGCATTACTCTTTTGAAGAAAAAGAAGTGGAGCGACTCAAAAGTGATATAGAGGTATCGGAAGAAGTCTTTAATAAAGACGATGCATTTTGGGAGGAAAGACGGCATGTGCCTTTATCATCGAATGAAGAAAAAGTCTATGAACTCATAGACACTATACAAGGTTTGAAGGTCATTGATCGCTGGAAAAAACTAAGCACTTACTTATTTACAGGCTATGTGGGTATTGGTCCGATAGAGGTCGGGAGCTTTTATGGTATTTATAACAATAATCATATAGAAGGAGCTCGATTTAGATTGGGGGCGAGGACAGGAATTAAGCTTAGTGATCGTTTTATGGTCGGTGGATATGCCGCTTATGGCTTAAAGGATAAACGTTATAAGTATGGAGCAAATTTCCTTTATTTGTTAAGCAAAAAACCTCGTCAATCTATCAGTGGAAGTTATATTGATGATATACAATTTTCTGTTTTTACAGAAGCAGAATTTAATACGCCAGCTCGTGGCTTGGCCTCCAGTTATTGGTTTAGACGAAGAAGAATTCCATTCAAGTTGTTAGGCGTCAAAGCTTTGCAGTTAGATTATTTTAAAGAGTGGAATTCAGGTTTCTCTACTAACATAAGTATACAAAATCGTCGCTTAGATCCCTACTTCAATTTCTACTATAAAACAACGGAAGATGATATTTACGAACCAGCCATAATAGACGCATTCGATCAATTGGAGATAGGGGTGAAATTGCGCTTTGCTCATCAAGAAAAATTCCTGTCAGGCGTATTTAATCGCATGAGTTTAGGAAGTCCCAAGCCGATTGTTTCCTTGGAATATAAGTTAGGAATAAAAAATTGGCTAAATAGTGGTTTTGACTATCACAAATTAGAATTGCTATTCACTGATAAAGTTAAGCTATACCCATTAGGACACACTCAGCTAGATATTTTGGGAGGAAAAATCTGGGGGACTTTGCCCTATTTGTTGCTCAAAATTCCACAAGGTAATGAAGGCATTATGGCCAATTATAATGGTTTCAATCTTATCAACGAATTTGAGTTTGCGATGGACACTTACGGCATGTTGTTTTTGGATCATCACTTTGATGGATTGCTGCTACACAATATTGGGATTTTCCGTAAGTGGAAGATTCGTTCAGTCGCCAATTTCCGTATGATGATGGGCAGTATGAATGCAGCCAATCGAGCCGCTAACGAGATGAATCTATTTGAAAATACAATTTTAGAGGATGAAGTAAGGGTAGTGGTACCTGATGAGCGTCCTTATATGGAAGGCGGTGTAGGAGTCGAAAATATCTTTCGCTTCCTTCGATTGGATGCCATGTGGAAATTAAGTTATCATCGTCCTGATGCGCCCGATTGGGGAATCAGAGCTAATTTTCATTTTAAATTTTAGTAGGGGCTTCCCCATTTATTTTTTTGGCCAGTCATTGTAGGGGCGGACCTATGTGTCCGCCCGCTGGCCAAAAAAATAAATAGGTCGGGCTGTACGCTCTTATGTGGCTATGCTGCATCTGCTATGCTAAGTGCTGTTTGTCTCTAAGGAGCCTGCACATCACTAAGCGCCGCAAGTTGCATCATGAACGCCACATACCGCTGCCATCCCTAAGCCAGTTCTTTGAAATATTAATTACTTCAATACCTTTTTATTGAGGTATTTGGCGAGACTTTTACCAGCTTTGGCATAAGACTCTTGAAGGCGGAAACCAGCATCAAAGTCATAGCCCATAGCACCTTGGCCAGGTATTTTTTCCATACGAGCTTTAGCCTTTACGGTCTCCTTATTGGCTGTTTCTACTACCCAATACTCCATATTAATATGAGCGGGTTTACGAGAAACACCCACATTCCAACCAGGTTCGGTATGAGTAGTTTTGACGATTAAAGTATATTTAGCATCTGCAAAATCCTCATCAGATCCAGCTTTGATTTTGCCATCTAACCCTTTATTGATTAGTTCTTCAAATTTAGGTTCAAAACGTTCTGAACGATCAGCAATCCACTTTTCATGCCAAACGTCGCCTTCGCCCGCTTCGTCTTTATTCTTTTCTTTGATTTTTTTATCGACATATTTTTTTTCGCTGTACTTTCCTACAGTCATGTCGCTATAGTCATACTGGATATTGAGCTCTTTTTCGCCTTTTAAAACGCTCAATTTTCCTTTAAATACGTTAAGTTTTTGGGCCTCAGATAATAGAGGTAACATCAAAAACAAAATAAATAAAACTGCAAAATATTTACTAATATTGCTCATGCTAATTCTTTTTAAATTACGGTAAATAATAATCCAAAGTAGGAAAAAATAAAAAGGTGAACAAATTATATGCTCTTTTTGTGTCATCTTAAGTAGTTGAAGATAAATATTTCTAGTATTCTCAATAAGTGTACTTTACACTTAGATATGGTGCTTATTTCAGTAATAGCAGGGCTATTGTTAGAAAAAGTAAGGCAGTATAAGCTGAAAATAGTCACCCAAATGGCCGAAATATTTAACTTTAGTTACTTATGTAAATGAATTCATTATTTTTGCATCTTGTACTCAAATTTGTCTTCTTGCTTAATAAGGCGACTAAACAAACAAAAAATCAACAAAACAGTGCAGAAACTGATTATAGGAAATAAGTTACTTGACTTAAATGATTGTTATCGTATTCTTTTTGGAGAATCGTCTATCGATTTAGATGAAGATGCGATGCTACAAGTGAAAGATTGTTTTACATTTTTAAGCGATTTTTCTCAAAATAAGGTGATTTATGGTGTGAATACAGGTTTTGGTCCTATGGCCCAGTATATCATTCCTGAAGATCAATTAAAAAGCTTACAAGTAAATCTTATTAGAAGTCATGCCGCTGGTAGTGGAGAATTGATAGATGATCGCTACATAAGAGCCACTATTTTAGCGAGGCTTAACAGCCTATTACAAGCAAAGTCAGGCGTGCATCCAACAACTATTCAGTTATTGGCTATTTTGCTCAATGCCGAAGTATATCCATGTATTTATGCGCATGGAGGAGTTGGAGCAAGCGGTGATTTAGTACAATTGGCTCATTTGGCTCTTAGTATGATAGGGGAGGGAGAAGTAAAATATAAGGGAGAGGTCAGAGATACGGCAGAAGTGTATGAGTCGCTCAATATTGAGGCACTTACTATTCATATTAGAGAAGGAATCGCCCTAATAAATGGAACTTCAGCGATGACGGGTGTTGGAATAGTTAATTTGATTCAAGCAAATAAACTATTGAAGTGGAGTATTTGGGCTTCTTCAGCTATCAATGAGATTGTAGAGTCTTATGATGATCATTATTCCGCCCCATTGAATGAAGCAAAACTTCATCAAGGTCAGCAAGTCGTAGCCGCTGAAATGAGGGCTATTTTAAAAGACAGCCAATTATGTAAAAAACGAGCAGACTTTTTATATCAAGCAAATGGAGCCAGTGGCCAAGATAAGAAAGGGAAAATAGTTGATAAGGTACAAGAGTACTATTCTGTAAGGTGTGTTCCACAAATATTAGGACCAGTATGGGATAGTTTGAAATATACAGAAAAAGTACTAATCAATGAGCTGAATTCTGTCAATGATAACCCAATAGTAGATGTAGAAAATAAAGATATTTATCATGGAGGAAATTTTCATGGAGATTATATCTCTATGGAGATGGATAAACTAAAAATTGCTGTAGCGAAGTTATCTATGCTTTGTGAACGCCAATTGAATTTCTTATTGAATGATAAACTCAACGCTAAGCTACCTCCTTTTGTTAACTTAGGGGTAATCGGATTAAATTTTGGTATGCAGGGGGCACAATTTACGGCCACTTCTACAGTAGCGGAGAATCAAAGCCTTTCTTATCCAATGTATTTACACAGTATTCCGAATAATAATGATAATCAGGATATAGTCAGTATGGGGTTCAATTCGGCTTATTTGGCCAAAAAGGTGATTGATAACACATTTGAAGTGTTGGCTATTGAGTTAATGACTATTATACAAGCGATTGACCATCTTCAGATAGTATCTTCTCTTTCTTCTAAATCGAAGTCGATCTACTTTGAATTAAGGGCTATAGTTCCTATATTTGAACAAGACAGTATTAAATATAGAGAGATCAAAAAAATGAAAGAATTTTTAATGAATTCGCCGATCAATTCATTAGTAGAATAGCATATGAATATAGAAAAAAAGAAATACGCACTAGTAACAGGTGGGTCAAGAGGAATAGGTAGGGCTGTTTGCTTGCGTTTAGCAGAGATGGGTTATGATATTCTCATTAACTATCGCTCTAATGAAGAAGCAGCTAATGAAACTCAACGATTAATAACAGAGAAAGGGGGATCATCCAGCTTAATGCCTTTTGATGTAGCCAATAAGGAGGCTGTTAACAAAAGTATAACTAATTGGCAAAGTGAAAATGAAGATGCAGTCATAGAGGTAGTAGTGAATAATGCAGGTATTCGTAAGGATAATCTCATGGTGTTCATGAAAGATGAAGAATGGGATCAAATTTTAGATATAAGCTTAGGAGGCTTCTATTATGTTACTAAATCCTTATTAACAGGGATGGTGCGTAATAAGTATGGTCGAGTGATTAATGTGGTTTCCCTATCAGGATTAAAGGGAATGGCTGGGCAAACTAACTACTCAGCTGCTAAGGCGGGTGTTATAGGGGCTTCAAAGGCTTTAGCTCAAGAAATAGGCCGTAAGAATATCACCGTTAATTGTGTAGCACCTGGCTTTATCAATACCGATATGACGGCAGATATAGATGAAAGTATTTTTAAAAAAATGATCCCGATGAGGCGATTTGGTAGAGCAGAGGAAGTCGCTGCTGTAGTGGGTTTCTTAGCCTCTAAAGAATCATCTTATATAACTGGAGAAGTAATCTCTGTTAATGGAGGGCTTTATACATAGCTTATGAATCATAGAGTGGTCATAACGGGAATTGGTGTTTACTCTTGTATAGGAGAAAACATAGCAGCGGTTCAAAAATCGCTTT
>JAHDDN010000179.1 GCA_020629335.1 Chitinophagales bacterium
CTGCCTCCTAAGGAGGAAAGTTTTGGGCCGATATGGGATCGTTTTTTGATTCGGATGCAAATGGGGAATATTCGGGATTATAAAAAATTCTTGGATATGATTGTGGATACGAAGGATGTATATGAGAATGATATTGCGGAGGAATTTCGAATTTCGGAGGCGGACTTGCGTGAGTGGGATGAGTTGATTAATGCGATTGAGATTCCATCGGAGGTATTGAATACGATACAGATGGTGAAGTTTCAATTGGAGGAATTTAATCAACAGGCGAATAATGCGGAACAGCCGATTTTGATTTATGATAGGCGTTGGAAGAAGATTGTGCGATTGCTTCGGACATCAGCTTTTTTGAATGGGCGTAAAGAGGTGGATTTGATGGATTGTTTTTTGATGATGCACTGTTTGTGGAATGAGGTGGATCATATTCAAGCGGTTCAACAGATAGTGGGGACGACCTTGAGAGAGCATGGTTATTCGCTGGCGATTAATCTGAATATGCTGCGTACAGAAGTGAGTGAATTTGAAGCAGATGTAGAACAGGAAACGAAGGTGAAGCATAGTGTGGCGGAAGAACAATTGAAACCGATACAGGAGGAGTATTATGAATTGCTAAAAACGGATAATAAATTTGAGGGGAAGCTGATTGCGATTAAGGATTTTAAGTCATTGGAAATGGATAGTCGTAGGGTAGTTAATTTATATGATGATGAATTGAATTTGGTGAATCGTTTAAATGCTTCTAAGGCGAGTGATGAATTTGCGGTGAATATCAATTTTAGTTCGCAGGATACGGCTTATCAATTGAAGACGGTTAAGACGGAAAAGGCGGAGGTGATTTACAAGAATGCGCATCCTTTGGTAGAGAAATTTTGGGATGAGAAATTTGAGAAATTGAACACTTATATTCTACAGCAGCAGGAGAAGATTAATGCAGATTCGCCAGAGGCTTTGAATCATTTGGCGGAGAATTTATTTGTGGATGCTTCTTTGAGTAAGATTATTGAGCAGAATATGAATGAGTTGAGGCATAGTTTGAGGGAGTTGGGATTGAGGTTGGAGAAGGTGCAGTTTGGGTATAAGAATGTAAAATAATAATTTTAGACGTTGTGGACGTTGCAGTGCAACGTCCCTACGAGGGGAATATATTTACATTATGAGATGCGTGATGAGACGCGTGTACGCGTCTGTACAAAATATAAAATCCGACCGAATAAAATTATATTATGGTTGTTAAGGATCATCATCAGAATATAAAAGAAGAATTGGAGCGCTTTGTGGAGTTGGCTCCGATATTGGATTTGACTACTCGGCAGTATTTGGTGGAGTATTTGAAGAGTCAGTTGTTTGAGGATACTCCTCTCCCACCTAAGACGCTTCATATGCCTTATTATCAGTATTTTTCTAAGGCTTTGGAGGATTTATTGGCGGTGCAGGATGTATTGGCGCTTTGTCGGGAATATGATGGGGTGAATGAGCAGGTGGTCAAGGATTTGTTATTATGGATTAAGAAGACTTATCGGAAGATTGAGGTGAAGAATCCGCATAAGGATGAGATAAATCGCTTGAAAAATTGGTCGATTAATCCGCTTCGGATTGCTATTGAGCGGAGGCATCATCTGGTGAATTATTTGTCGGAGCGGTATAGGAAGGTGGAGTTGAATATTGATTTTTATCAGCAGAAATTGGAGGTGGCGAATAGGGCGATTCAGCAGGCACCGAATAGTGATGAGACGATTGATTTGTTGAGTCAGACGGAATTTGCTTATCGGGATTTATTGGCGCAGTGGGATGCTCGCTTACAGGCTAAGGTATTGGCTTTTCAATTGACGGTAATGACAGAGGAAAAGGAAGAGTTTGAGTCATTGCTTTCTCAAAAGGTACTGGAGTTTAAACAGATTAATCATTTGATTTCGCCTTTTGCGGATTATTTGGGGCGTTATTGGGATCTATCTGGGGATTGCTGGCAAGATGCTTCATTTGATTTGATACAGAAGTATAATGAGCTATTAAAAAACGAAAAATCTATTCAAGAGTTAGCGGATTTGTTGGGACAGATGCGTGAGGCAGAAATAGAAACCCAAGAGGAGGCTTTTGAGAAAACGATTATTAGACAAGAGTGGGTGAAAGATCCTTTTGGAAAGGCGGAAATTGGTGGAGTCCATGAGAGTGATGATTTGAATAATTTGTTGAGTTCGGAAGCGGCTTTGTTGTCTAATTCGGATACAGAGTGGTTATTTTTGAAGAAGTATGCGGATAAAAACCTCCTCACTTTTCAGTATGAGGAAAAGAAATTGGTCCATAATACGGATCACTTTATGGAGATCAATCAGAAGGTAAAACTGAAAGAGAAAGGGCCTTTTATTGTGTGCATAGATACTAGTGAGTCGATGTATGGAATGCCCGAGCAAATTGCCAAGGTGCTTTGCTTAGCTATATTGAAAATGGCTGGGCGAGAAAATAGAAAAGCATATTTGATTAATTTCTCTACGGGTATTAAGACGATTGATCTACTGCATATTGCGGATTCGATTGATAAGATCGCAGACTTTTTGCAAATGTCTTTTTATGGTGGGACGGATGTCTCTTTGGCTTTGTATGAGGCGATTCGACAATTGAAGGGACAGTCTTATCAGGATGCGGATGTTTTAGTGATTTCGGATTTTATTATGTACAAAATTAATAAGGATGTGCTGAGAGATATTCGCTATTTTCAGCAGGATAAGGGGACGCAGTTTCACTCTTTGACTTTATCGGATGATCCTAATAGTTTGATATTGGATAGCTTTGATACAAATTGGATTTATGATCCTAAGGAGAAGGGGATTGTGAAGGAGTTGAGGGGGAAAGTGCAGGGTTTGATGGAAAGGGGGTAAGACAACCAACCCCATCGCCCTTCGGGCACTTCCCCTAAAAGGGGAAGAATTTTTTGCCTAGTAGGCCCATAGTCTTAGGCCGATTAGGTTGTTGATTAGGAAGTAGATGGCTAAGCTTGATAGGGAGAAGGCGGAGAATCGATAGTAGGCTTTGTAGAGGCGACCTTTGTCTGATAGTTTGAAACTGGAGACTAAGCCTATGATGGATAGCACAAAAAATAGGATGCTGCATATCATGACCATTAAAGGCATGAAACTTACTTTATTGAGGCTTTCTATGGATTCTACTGATAGTAATAAGAACATAAAGAATAGAATAAAACTGACAGACGCTAACCAAAGGGGCCAGAAATCTTTTAAGGTTTTTTTGTTTTTGGAGAAGGCTCTTGCGCTTATATAAATCAATCCAAACAGAAAAAAAGCAAAGGGGGCAATCATCCCAAATAGAAAGGAAAATATCTTTATCGTGCCACTAACAACAGATCCCTTTTCGGCATAATCACCATTTAACCAAAGAATAGGTTCTCCTGCCTCATTATCTACAAACATGGCAAAGGGAATACCTTCATCTCCTGAATAAAATTGATTATTTCCAGCGTGATATAAGGTATCCCGCATTCGGCCATAGATGGATTTCACAAATACTGTATCATTTTTAAAATCAAAACGAGAACCATCTATTGGACTTTGAAGTGGGTCCACCAATTGATTTCTTGGACTATTAAATTCGTAATAACCTTGATACTTTTCTGCTAATGATGCTGGAATGGGCTTTAGCACTCTATCAGCTGGTGGCCCTGTTTTCTTTCCGATTAATTGTGCTAAGATATAATCTAAAAAGTCCCGAACTCTCGCATTTTTATTAATGGAAATAGCTATCCCAATATCGGCTTCTCTGGAATAAATGAATTCAGAGGAGAATCCATCAATGCCTCCATTGTGCCCATGAAAGTGAATACCATTTTTCCAAGAGGAATAATTACCTAAGCCATAATCATTAGGGAATCCATTTTTAGCGGCAATCGTTGTTTCAGCATTTTCTATTCGATCAAAGTAGGTAGGATGAATAAGGAAACTTTTGTCCGACAATTTCTTTCGGAGCATGAATTGTAGATATGAAGCCATCTCTTTGGCAGTGCTACAAAATTCTCCTGACGGTCCTCCATTAATAGAGGTAAACTCAATGGGTATAAACTTTCCACCTTGATGAGTATAGCCTTGTGCCATGAGCGGATCATTGGGCTCCTTAAAGTAAAAGTTTGATTTAGTCATGCCTAATCGACTAAATATTTCCTCCTCTAAATACCCCCTAAATCCTTTTCCACTTACTTTTTCAATAACATGACCTGCGAGTATGTATCCCGGATTAGAATAAGCTTTTCTGGTGCCTGGCTCCCAACGTGCATAAAGCGAATTTTGATGAATGTCTACCATTTCTCGACAAGTGGGTGGCTGCGCTTTATCACTGTAGATGGTATGCAAATGCAAATCATCAAAACCAGCAGTATGTTCTAATAAATGTTCAACTCTAATCGGAGATTTATCTTGCCATTTGTTTCGGATGGGTAGATCTTGATCAATTTCACTAATAGGCGTTTTCAAATCTAACTCTCGATCATCCACTAATTTTACAATTCCCAATGCCGTCATTGATTTTGAAATAGAGCCTAATCTGAAAATATGATTTTCAGTAACCCGCTCTTGTTTTTCTACATTGGCAAATCCTATTCCTCCTGTATAAATGACAGAATCTGCTTTCACGATACTGATCAAAGCGCCTGGGATACGCTTTTTTTCCAGCATCACTTCTAAGCTGTCTAAAATATTTTGGATATTGGTTTGGGCAAAGCTACTTAGACTAATGGTCCAAAACAGTAAAATGGATAAGATTTTTTTGAGTAGTGGCACAGCATTATGTTTTGGTTAGTTTATTAGACGTTGCAGTCTATCTTCACTACGGGTTTATGGATTGATAAACTTCTATACTTTTTTGGGTGACCATTTTGGAGGAAAGAGAATTTTGCCCTGTTACCAATTGACCATCTACTTCTATGTGCGGACTTCTGATATCTGAATGCTTAAAATTGCCTCCTCGTTCCTTCAGTACTTCTTCAATAATAAATGGGTAGTGTTCATAATGAGGGAGTTCTTTGCTTTCATGAGAATCGGGCACCCCATTTACATTTTTTCCTTTGACGAGATATTCTCCATCTTGCGTTTTGAGATTTATTAGGGCAGCCGTTCCATGACAAACGGCTGCAATGACTCCATTATTTTTCTCGTAAATATGCATGGCGATATCTTGGATGGCCTTATTTTCTGGTATATCAAACATAGGAGCACTTCCGCCTGTAAATTGTATAATATTATAATCCGCAGGATTTATGTCCGTAGGTTTTTTAGTATTTTTAAGGGCGTACATAAAGTCCGCATTATAAAGATAATAAAGTTGTAATTCATCAGATGGATTTATATAAACCAGAGGTACTTGACCACCTAAAGGACTCATCATTTCAACATAAAAACCCGCTTTATAATATTCATCATAAGCAATCACTACCTCAGAAAAGCTATTGCCTGCTGCCAATTCAGAATTTCCCTGAAAAGTAGCGTTTGAAAGCACCAATAATACTTTTTGTCCCGTTTTATTACCATCAACACTAGCCGCAGTCTTGCTAATTATCTTCCAACCATCTTCTAATTTTTTAAGCAACAATAGATCAACAAAATTCCGATCCAAACCAGGAATAATCACTTCCAGTTTGGCAGTAGCAATACCTTCAAATCGATCAATAGAAAGGATGTTAGTTACTCGTCCATTGAATACGCCTGCTTCTGATTTACCTACTCGTTCCGCATATTCTTCTATCGTCATGATGAATAAGGGCTTGTCTTTGTGATCCAAAAACATTTGCGCTCCAGGCATAAAAGCTTGCTGTAATTGCTCTGGATAATTATAAGAAGTCCCTTCAATATAGTCATTGATAGCGGCAGTAATTTGCGCTTCCTCTGTCGTTTCTTGAGACTGAACCTTAAAGGAAAAAGTAAGAAATAATAATAGGATTAAAAGATAGTGAATTCGCATTAGATTGGTTTTTGAGTTCTCTAAATCTCCTACAAAATAAAATAATTATTCAATATTTATCCAAGCTTTTAATTTTTTAACTTTTGGGCGCATCTCATGATTTGTTTTTTGCGGGCCACAATACTCTTGGCGAGTATATACCCAATACTTGAGGAAGGGCGCACACATAGGTGCGCCCCTACAAATGCAAAAAAACAAATCATGGGTCGGGCTATCCGCTCTTATGTGGCTGTTCAGCGGCTATTCCGCTAAGGTTCGCTTGTCTGCCCTTCGGGCCAGCCATCGCGTACCTAAGCTCCATTAGCCCCTTCTCGACGCCACATACCGCTTCTATCCCTTGCGCATTTTTCTTTGGTATTCGGTACTTGGACTATATAAAAGATTTACACTATCAATTAGGATTTACTTAGGATGATACATCTTTCCAACTTTCTTGAGTTTTTCAAGATTTAACTCTGCTGTTTTGGTTTTCATATTGACGTACATTTCTGTTTGATCGGTGCTGTGTGGATGGCCTTTTTTGAGACTATTACCGAAAGCATTGATGGTTTCTAATTCTTCTAAACCATCTTTTCCATATTTTGCATAGAAGATGTAACTATCTCCTGCTTCCAACTTTAATTTACTCTTTTTATGAAATTCGAAATGAGCATTGGCTAAGGTGTTGGGGCCTCCATACATTGGATATTCCACACCATGCCTGATCGCCTTTTGTATCTCCCCTAATTCAACTTCTAAGGAACCGTAGTGTTTTTTTAGGAACTTCTCCGCTTTTAACATCGCATTGACGATTTCTACTTCTGGAATATCTTTTTCAACATTTCCAAGTTGCTTTTTGATATACTCAATGAAATACAAGGATGAAACAGCCATTAGGCTGGCTTGTTTATTATTGATGTCATAGGAACCATCCCATTTATCAAAGACTCTTTTAAGTTCTGATAATTCTGGATATTTATTAAATACTTTAGGTATTTGATCACCATTCATAAAATTTCTAAAAGACAAATCATTCTTATCTACGGCGATATTTTCTCTTATTTTTCTGGCTTCTTCAAAAGAAATTTTATCATATTTTTGGATGAGATTTGCAAAGCTATTGGCTCTAATGGTATTACTGCTTGGCAATACAAAACCTTTTGGAAAATCAGCGGGTTTTAGATTTTCATTGGGGGCTGTCATTTTGTAAACGGTATTATTACAATTATAGACATAGCCACATTTCGGATTTTTGATTTGTGGTAAATCACTGACTGGATGTATTTTTTTTAGATCCCAATTATTTTCTGAAGTGCTGCCATCTAAAATAGTGGACCAATCAAATTTTTCATTTCTATAAGGATGATTAAAGTTACTTAAGTGATAGATATTTCCCTCCTTATCAGCATAGGTGATTGTTTGGGCAGGTAAGCCTTGTATATTTACCGCCTCCATAAACTCCTCCATATTTTTGGCCAAACCCATTTTATACCATTGTTCGGGCAATCTAATATTATAAAACACACTTGATTTATAAGAATAGAATCCTGACTCCTTTTCAAAGGTTGGGCCATAAGCACTCCAATAATATTTTTTACCTACGGGAATAACTAAAGGACCTACTTTGACTTTAAGCTTGGCTTTTTTCACTTCCAGAGGGAGCCATTCTCCATCATATTTATAATGATATTTCTTAGTCGGATGCATTTCTAATTGATAAATATCCGCTGTGTTTTGATAATTAGTAGTGTGCGACCAACCTAGATTTTTATTGGTTCCAATTACAGGGGTAAGTCCTCCAACAGAAAAGGTAACTCCATGTATATCGTAGCCTTCTTCACTATGTACGCTAACTTCCCAAAAATTCCCCATCGTATTGACAGGTTGATGTGGATTGCCTACTAAATAGGTTTTTCCATCTTCGGTGATATTGGGGCTATAAGCCATCGCATTTGATCCTTTTGCCGCTTGTTCCATTAAAGCATAGTCGTAGTTTTTATCTAATAACTTCCCTAATTCTAAAACCGAATTATGTAGTAGCAGCATCTGATAGCTATAAACTTCTAATATTTTTTTGGGAGTCAAGGGAAAGATTTTATTAGACCTAACCTCCTTTGGATGCAAATTCGCATATTGATTTACTGCTTGTGCATATGCCCATAACATCTTTTCATATTCGGGGTTAACATCTTGTTTATATCGGCTTTCTACGAACTCCTCTACTTTGAAAACTTCAAAGATGAGATCCAGAACGGCGCCATTTTTACCCATTAATCTACCCGCCATGCCTTTGGTAGCCGCAAAATTTTCTTGCATTAAGTGAAAATTATCT
This sequence comes from Chitinophagales bacterium, assembly GCA_020629335.1. Next base: position 8,270 of record JAHDDN010000179.1, read on the forward strand.
TCACACTGTGCCCAGGCAATTCCATAAATTGCTTCCAGATCTGTTTTGGTAAAAATGTGAGGGACTCCATAATCATCTCTTACGATTTCAATATTGTTGACATTGATTTCAACTTGTGCGTAAAGATGGGTTAGGATAAATAGACTAAGGAGACTTATTACAAAACGCTTGGTTTTTTTCATAGGCTCAAATATAATGAATGATATTAAAGAAGAAAAATTTCAATCATATGGTTTAATACCTTTTCAGTAGCTAGCAGTAATTTATTTTGTCCGCTTACTTACTCATAATATCGTGCAGTAATTTCGTTACTTAAGAAGAAATCTTTTGCCAGCTCATTACTTTTAAGCAATAATTCTTCGTTCAGGAGTTGTTTACCTTCTCCGACCTTGCCTTTTCTAATGAAGTTATTATAAATTTTCTTATTATCTGGTTGATCTCCAAACTTAGTTTCATGTTTTTTCATAAAATCGAAAGCGGTTCTTTCTATTACTCTTTCTTTATGAGAGGAAGACAATTCTATTCCTAAGAAATCTGCTATTCTATCTATCTGTTTGCTTTTATCGGCTATGGTATCCTCATAATTTACGTAAAGGATCTCTAAGTTAGATTCGTTTTTGAGACAAGCTTTATTATACTTATACCAATGCTCTATCATAGGAGGTGCCCATTCTTCAAATGACTTTTCTTCTTGATAATAGTCCTTCAAATGTTGATAAAAGGATGCTAATACATCTTTCAATTCTCTTATTAAAAATAGAAATTTTCCTTTTTTGACATGACTTAGGAAAGAATAGCTATCATGATATTTTATTAATCTCCTTTGAGCAGAATAATCAAACTTTTTTCCGAATGCCAATTGCCAAGATGGCCAGGGAGAAACATCATAAATGTGTTCAAAATCCATTGAGCCATCAGTGGTCATTTGATAAAGCATCATTTGGGTTAGGGTGGTTCCTGATTTGGCATGACTGACTATATGGACATCTAAATCACGTTCACCCATTTCTTCCAGTATTTTTCTAAATTGCAAGTATCTACTAAATCTACCTAATTTAAGACTTGCTTTTTTTACTAAGTCTCTTTCTTCTTTCCAAATTGCATAATCTGGAAAATGCTTAGTCTCATCATACTCTGTTATCGCTTGTAGAAATTCTTTATCAAACATAGGTTTAGGATTTTGTGAATAATAGAAATCCAATATAGGAATTATTTTAGAACATGTTTAAATTTTACAATATATTTGTATCAAATTTCCTCGTAATAGCGTGCTGTAATTTTATTAGTTAAATAGAATTCTTTAATGCGGCCCTGATAGAAACGGTATGTGGCGTAATGGGGAGGCTTGTGGAGCAAGGAGCTACGTAGGCTGGCCTGAAAGGCAGGCAAGTAGCGACTATGCGGAACAGACTCCACATAGCTACATAAGAGTGGATAGCAGGATTAAGCCGCCCAAATAATTGCAATAAAAAAAGGGAGAAATATGAATTCCTCCCTGTCTTTTTTATTTAATATTGATTATTTGATCAGTTTTACTTCAACCGCTATTGGACCTTTAGGGCCATTACTGACTTCAAATTGAACTTTGTCGCTATCACCGATTTGGTCAATTACATTAGCCACGTGTACGAAAATACTTTCTTGTGTTTCATCATCAATAATAAAGCCGTATCCTTTTTCAGTATTAAAAAACTTAACGAAGCCTTTTCGGATAGGATCTAATTCGATATCTTCTTTCTTTGGAACGCTAACTTGAATATCTTCTGCCTTGATTTTACTCTTTCTGGCTGGATCTGGTGGAGTGGAAGTTAAGTTTCCGTTTTCATCCACATACATGAATTCCACTTCTTTCTTACCTTCTAGTTTTTTCTGCTGTTTTCTTTCAGCTTTTTCTTGATTCTTTTTTCTTCTTTTCTTTTCTCTTT
>JAHDDN010000180.1 GCA_020629335.1 Chitinophagales bacterium
AATGCTCCTCATCTATTTTTTTTATGAGTGGCCCTGAATGGTAATCCCAATTATCAAAGAACCATTCATTGACTAATTCTCCATTGGTGTGATCTATTTCTGAAAGAACTGTAATGCGGGTGTCAGGTATACAACTAGTAAAGCTATTAGCTTCTTTTTCACAAGAAGCACTAGCTAATAAAAAATTCCCATTAGGCATTTCCAAATGAGAATAATTAAAAAACATCCGATCAATACCTGCTGGTGTCATTAGAGGTTCATCTAATAAAGCTTTCCATTCTACTTCCCCTTCACTATCTGTTTTGATAGCAAGTGCTTTAGAGTGATCTAGTACTTCGTCATTTTCAGATATTAAATTACTGGATCCACAAAACAATAAGCCTCCATCGGTGGTTTCGGTCATTTGAGTAATAAGGTCTCTCGAAAAATCTTCTTGGCCGATTAATCGTTGTGTCCAAATGATCTCTCCTTCTTTATCTGTCTTAAACACAACAGTTTCAAATACATAAGATGACATTTGCTCCACAATATTGACAACATAATTTCCGTCACTGGTAGCGATACAGTTTCCTCCTCTTTCCCAATTAAGTAAGTTCCCAGTCATCAGAATATTCGTAGAAATTTCCATGCCTTCAATATCCAACTTTTTGGCATAAAACGCATAGCCATTGACATCTGTAAAGCCAAAAACCAAAAAACCATCTGGAACTTCAATGACCTTTCCTGAACTGTAAGCTAATTCTCCATTCCAAGATTGATTAAAGTAGTTTTGGGCTTGAATAGAAAAGGGGCTAAGTATCAATAATATGATAAGTAGGGTTTTCATGCTTTAAGTTTAAATGAATAAGTAAACATGGCATCCTTAACTATAATAGTTAATTATGCCATGTTTTTTGTGAAATTATCTATTAATAATCAATTTAGTAGAAGCGGCCATACCTTCAATTTGAACAATATATACGCCATTTTCTAAGTTTTCAACTGTAAAGTTAATACCATTTTGGTTGATTAAGCATTCTTGTGCTGAAATTTTGGTGGCTATTTGTCCAGTTAAGTCCAATACTCGGATATTGGAATTAAATTTATTAGGATTAAATCCCTCCCAATAAATAGTAATTTGTTTATTAGCTGGATTAGGGTAACACTCAATTTCTTTTAATATACTTTCTTCAATTATTTGCTTCGATTTATTTCGATTAGGAGCATTTCGTTGGTAAGATTGCCCCCAAACGGTAGCTAATGCTGATTCAGCCATAGAGGCGTATTTCCCTCCTTTATCTTCAGCAATTGTCGAGACATCAGTGTAGCTTTTTTTACCTGTCAAACTTGCTCCGCCTCTATTAATAGCGGTTAATAAAGTTTTATACTCAATATTATCTTGCGTATCTTCAGGAAATGTCGCTAATTGTTCTTCTGCTTCTAAGCTATCTTTATAGGCCACCAAATTATTGATTAATAACTTTTGGGCCCAGACCTCATTATTTTCCTCCAGAAGCCTTCTTATAGTACCTAAATCTTCATTACTTATACTAGTGAGATCGCCAATATTAATTACTGATATAATATCAGTAATATCAATTACATCATCTGGTCCTTCATTACCATTTATAAAACCATCTGGGGCAGGTAAGTTAGTACATTGATTATCTTCTAATACTCCTGAACATTGAAATGAGTTAATACTTCCATCTCCATTTGAATTTGTTGGAAATGTAGTAGGCCCGTGATTAAAAATAACTTCATTACTATTGCCTTCCACATATACTCTATTAACCGTTAAATCTCCTGTTAAGTCCATTTCATCCGCATGAAATAAAGTGGATTGTTCGTCACATTTTCCTTGTTCATCTAATTCGAATAAAGTACCATCTTCTGCATCAGCAAAATAGAAGAAATCATAAGGCTTTTTAGAATTAATTTTGTTAAAGGCATTACACCCTAATTGCAAATCTGTATTACTACCTCTAACGTCAACACATGCATTTAAATCTCCTCTAAAAGTATTGCCATAGATAGTGCTTTGTAAGCCTGTTTCGTATAAATCACTATTAAAGCTATTGTTAATACATATTCCATAAATTTGATTGTCACCAGCATTTGAACTAATATCATTGTCAAAGATCTCGCAAGCAAATGATTCATTTAAATAAATCCAGTATTCATAGCTATCAGCTACACCAGAAGTCCTACTAAACTCATTTTGAGCTATTTGTGAAAAAGGATTGGTATTTAAAGTAATTCCTCGACTAATATCTTCAAAATAACTACCATAAACGTTTACAGGAGAAGCAATATCGTTCAATCCGTAAACATCAATGCCTATATTTAATTTGATGAATTCATTTTTTTCTTCTAAAGTAGCATCACTTTTACCTATATTGATAGCGGAATTTCTAGCTCGAATTCCTCCACCAAATGGTTTATATGGTGCCCCAGATTTAAATAAATTCCCATGTACTTCAAAATTATTACTTCTAACAATATCTAAATGAAATTTTCCTAATGCTGTTCCATAAGCAATAAAATCTTGGTTTGCACCCAAAAAGCCCTCAGGAATAGGTGAAAAAAGATAATTTAAGTCATAAAATGCTCCTCCTCCATTTCCTTGACCATCCCAAGGATTATCATCATTATCACTTAAGTAAAAACTTACAAATTCTGCAGTATTATCAAAATACGAGTTAGTAACGATATTAGAGTAATTATAATCTCTATTACCCATAATATTTACAGAATTAAGATTGTTTATGAAATCAGAATTTTGTATTTGTACTACTCCAGTTTCCATTCCTTGCCCAAAATTATTTTCGTTGTAACCAAATAATGGATCAAAAGTGGCAACACCCTGATTGGCAAATGCAATAGTACTATCGTCTATTTTTACGATACCCATATTATCGGAAACATTGTCGATAGAAAAATCCTCTGGTTCTTCACCTATTCCTAATGCCACTATACCATCCCAAAGAATGTCATAATCATATTGTGAAGGGAAAGAAGCGCAATTAAAAAAAAATTCATTTACCCAGTCATTATTTGCATGATAATTATTCCATATGTTATTAGTAGAACCATAAAAATTACTATCGTAAATACTTGATAAGTAAGAGCAGTTATTGATTTCTAAAGCTCCACCAGGTTCCACATAAATTTTAGAATAAGGAGAAAATAATATGACAGAATTAGAAATAGTTAATTTAGATCCAGTTTTGACAAGGATATACCCATCAACATATTTCTTTTGATCTGTCCATTCTGTATCAACCTCTATTTCAGTGTAATTTGTTTCATTAATTAGTGAGAATAAATGATTCTTAATATAATATCTCATTCTTTGTTTTTGTCCTACCGTAAATCCTTCTCGAATCGTTGAACTTGTACTAGTTTTGTAACACATTATATTATTACGGACTGGGTAAAACGGATAAATAGTCTCAAGTTCATTAATATAATCATTATTGTAACATAAATCTTCTCCATAATTATCAGAATGAGATTGTGTATCACAAACATAATCACCTTTTATTTTACAATCGTCACTAGGTGTCCCATCATCTGTTCCGAATTCATCACAAGGAGATTTAAAGGTGTGTTTTAATCCTAAGGAATGCCCTATTTCATGGGCTAATGTTTCTGCTACTATAAAATTATCTTCATCAGAGAAAGGTACATCAGGTATACTCACAGGATTGCTTAAGCTTGAATTTGCTCCTTTTTGCCCATCTTCTATTAAGAAAACATTAATGTAATTATTAGGCCAGCGATATTGTCCATGAGCAATTGAAATATTATAATCTGATTTTATTTCATCATAGTAAGCTTGAGTTGGAAAATGTTCTTGAAGCCCTGCAAATTCTAATTCAGTTCCACAAGGATCTGTAGTAGGAAGTACAAACTGAATTTTAGTATCAGCTTCGGTCATATCATCAGTATCATAATTATCATCAAATGTCCCTGCATATATTTGATTTACTCTTCCTATATGCGTTTGGATGGTTTCATAAGTAGTTTGACTATCATTGTAGGAAAGATACACATTATTCGTAGGGTCTGTAGTTGTAGCAGGATTATGGATTAAGTGAAATACTACTTTTATGGTTAATAATTCATTGTCATCAACGAATTCGTATATATCTTCACATGCAAGGGAGTTGCATACAGGAAGTTGAGCGCATCCATTTCCCCCAGATTTTAAAAAGGGGTCTATCGAGTCGCTGTAAATTTCATCAGTATTACATACTAAATCCTGTGCATAACAAAACATATTAGTATAAAATACTAATAATAAAAACAAACTTATTTTTTTCATAGTTTTTAAATTTTAAGATTAAAAATAGGTGTATAATAATGGTACAAATTAAGCCTTAATACGCTTATAACAGCGCATAGCCTTAGTATTTGCACTATGTATGTATATATTGCTTCTATTTTGAGTTGTTAAGTTGCTTTTAATACATTGTTTGAGGTCATTTTACATCCAATAACTGGTTTTTAAGTTATTGGTGTGCCATTATGACCATCCTAACGAAAAGATTATACGTCTAATTGATTACTATGACTGTTAGAGCATAAGAATGATTTAGACACTTCCTGTAACGAAAGGACTTTGTTAAGTAATAAGTAAATTAGATGAATAGGTTTATTATACTACTAAATAGGTGTTGGGTGAAGTACTAGAGTGTTTTTTAGGGTTATTAAAAGATATGTAATAGCAAATATAGTATAAAAAAAATAAATTTCCAAATAAAAAACATATTTGAAATTAAATTTAGTAATATGAAAATTAATATATAGTATTTTAAAATCATTACTTTATTGATCATTTATTAAGGATTGTTATGTGCTTATTTTTTCGAACAATGCTTATTATACTAAAAAAGGGCGAACACCATTGGTATTCGCCCTTTTATATACATTACTAATCGTTGATCATTAGGCTTTTAAGACTGTTTTATTGATAAATGGTTTAATCAAAAAGTCTTCCTTGAATACTAGTGGGTGGGGGAGTGATGGGTGAAATGAGAGAAATGTCATCATACCCCACCTTATTGACTTGTTTGGAGATAGGATGATACTGCATGGCATCATTTGGATAGGGGCAGAGAAGAGCTTGTCTGGATGAGGGAGATAAGCTATCGTCTAACCAATTTTTTTCGTCATTGGGGTGGAGGATGACGGGCATTCGATGGTGTAGGGCTTTTAGTTTTTCGTTTACTTCAGTGGTGATGATGGTGCAAGATTGTATGAGCTCTCCATTGCTTGGATTAACCCATTTTTCCCAGAGTCCAGCCATTGCGAAGAGTTCGAAATTGTTTAGGCCGATTCTTTGGGGTTGTTTGCCATTGGGCGTTTTTTCCCATTCGTAGAAGCTGTCTGCTAGTATGAGGCAGCGGCGTTGTTGGTAGGCTTGTTTGAAGGAGGGTTTTTCACTTAGGGTTTCTGCACGGGCGTTGATGAGTTTGTTGGCGATGCTGCGGTCTTTGGCCCAATAGGGGATGAGTCCCCATTGAAAGGCTTGTATTTCTTGTGGGGCGGTATTAGTGATAACGGCTATTGCTTGGGATGGAGCAATATTATAGCGTTGGATAATGGGAGCTGGGGAGATGATTTTGGCTCCGAATCGTTGTTCGACTTTTTTTTGGTCGCTGGCTATGCTAAATCTTCCGCACATATCTAAAAAGGTTTAAAGTTTACAAGTTAATAAGTGTTAATAATGTAAAGGGCGATATAAATATAGGGATTTTGAGTAGTCTATTATTAATTATAAGGCACCATTTATTATCTTTAAAGCCTTAATTAACATTAATTAAACACGAAAAAATAATTTATGAGACGTTTTACTTGGGTTTTAATATTGTCTTTTCTGTTTGTAGGCGTACAAGCAGGAGATAATTTACCTGAAAATTTTCATTTAAAAAAGTTAGATAATGGCTTAGAAGTACTGGTTATTGAAGATAGCAGTGTGCCATTAGTTACGATAGAATTGGTCGTTAGAAATGGAGCTTATACGGAGAGTCCAGAGTATGATGGTCTTTCTCACCTATATGAGCATATGTTTTTCAAGGCCAATAAGGTGTATCCATCTCAGGAGGATTTCATGAATCGGGTGGATGAATTAGGAATTGTATTTAATGGTACCACTTCTAATGAGCGAGTGAATTACTTCTTTCACACGCCAAGTGATAATTTAGTGGATGGATTGCAGTTTATGAATGATGCCATTCGCTATCCATTATTTTTAGAGGAGGAGATGAAAAAGGAGAATGTGGTAGTAGATGGCGAGTTTCAGAGAAATGAGTCTAATCCTGTATTCTTCTTATATGATGAAACGGCTAAGCACGTATGGGGTTCTGAATATAGTAGAAAGAACACCATTGGTGATCACGATATTATCAAGTCAGCTACGCCAGAAAAAATGAATATCATTAAGGAGAAGTATTATCATCCTAACAATTCTCTTTTAGCGATAGCAGGTGATGTAAATCATGAAGTTGTATTTAGAGAAGTAGAGCGTATTTATAAAGATTGGGAAGCTTCGAGATTTGATCCATTTGAGCGTTTTCCTATTCCAGAGTTTGATCCTTTAAAGGGCGTTAAGAAATTTGTCGTTGAAAATGAGAATGCTCAAGTACCTATCTTTATGTACACTTATCATGGTCCAGATACAAGAGGAGACATTGAGTCTACTTATGCAGCAGATGTATTTTCATTCATATTAAGTCAGAAAACATCTAAATTTTATAAGGCGATGGTAGAGAGTGGTTTAGCCTTACAAACCAATGTATCTTATCAAACATGTAAGTTTACAGGACCTATAAATGTATTCTTAGTACCTAATCCTGCAAAGGTTAAAGAGGCATTGGCGGCTTTAGCTGAAGAAATGGAGAAATGGGATCAAGATGATTACTTCACGGACGAGCAATTACAAATCTCTAAGGATTTATTAGCGATAGATGATGCTTATAGTAAGGAAAAAACATCTGAATTTATCCATACCGTTACTTATTGGTGGGCGAGTGCAGACATTCCATATTATACCAACTATATTGATAATATCCAGAAGGTGACACGCGAAGACATTAAGAAGTATGTGCAGACATACATCAAAGGTAAGGCGCATGTAGAGGGCTTATTAATTAATCCAGAGCAGCGTAAGCAGTTGGGTATGGATGAGATTTTTAAGGTGGATTAATTAATTAATTGGTGTATTAGTCCCTTAAATAATAAAAATTAAAAAATAAATAAGATGAAATTTAGTAAGAAATATATTTTGCCTTGTTTGGCATTTCTGATGTTGGCCTCATTTAGTTTGATCGCCCAAGATAGAGAACTCAAAAGAGGTGAACCTAAGAATTCAGTGCCTAAAACTAAGCCAAAGACTCGTACGTTGGGCCCTAAGGTTAGACCAGGTACTATTCAGGAAGTAGATCGTTCTCGTATTCAACAAGTTAAAACAAAGGGATCGGAAAGGGTAGACGACAAGGATAAGGCTGCTGATGAGAAAGTGAAAGTATTTAGGATCAATGGCACGGATGTGATCTTAAAGCCATCTTCTAAGGATGTCGTGAGTACTCGTGTATTTTTCAAAGGAGGTACGGCTAATTATGATAAAAAATTAGAAGGAATTGAGTCTTTGGCATTACATTGTGTAACGGAAGGCGGTTCTGAGAAATTTCCTAAGGAAGCGTTTGTGGCAGCCATGGAAAAGATGGGTTCTCGAATAGGTACAGATTCGCAATATGATTATAGTTCGATTAGTGCGACTTGTTTGAAAGACTCTTATAATGAAACTTGGGATTTATTATTTAATTCCGTTTTTGAGCCAGGTTTTAGTGAGGCTACATTTGAGCAAGCCAAGCAGCAGGCATTATCGGCAGCTCAACAGGCGTCAGGTGATCCAGATACACATTTGAGAACGATTGCTATGGAGCATACTTTTAAGGGAATGGATTATGCCAAAATCCCAGAAGGTAGTGAGACAAGTATTGCTAATTTAGATTATGCTACGGTACAGGAATATTACAAAAGCTTATTAAAAAGAGGTAAGTTTTTTATTGTGGTAGTAGGAGATTTGACGGAGCAAGAAATTCGTGAGAAGTTGGATAATCATTTAGCGGGAGTTTCTTCTCCTACAAAAAAGGAAGTGAGATCTAGAAGTATGACGATTAGCGAGCCAAGTTTGCACATGGAAGAAAGAGATTTAGCGACTAATTATATTAGAGGCTTAATGGAAGCTCCTGCTATCGGTTCCCCAGATGAGTATCCGATGCGTATGGCCATGCAAATGATGTATGATCGTATGTTCTTGGAGGTTCGTACGAAGCGTAACTTATCTTATGCTCCATCGGCATTCTTCCCAAGTTCAATCATTAAACATCCGTATTTAGCCATTTATGTATCTACTACAGAGCCAAATGTGGCTATTCAAGTTATGATTGATGAGTTAAAGAAGGTGAGAAATGAAGGATTTACGGCAACAGAATTAAAAAATAAGAAGTCGAAGTTCTTAACGCAACACTATTTACGTCAAGAAACGAATGATGCACAGGCTCAGTCCTTAGGCATTGCTTATATTGCAGGAGATTATAGTCGTCCGATGAAAATGTTGGATAAGATCAATGACATGACCATAGAGCAGATTAATGAAACTTATAAGAAGTATGCTAAAACTATTAGTTTCACTTATTTAGGAGATGTTACTAAGGTAGATCCTGATGTATTTAAGCAATTAGCGGAGTAATTACTAGTGCATAGTGATGAGCGCTTAAGTTATTATAAAACTTTATACTAGTTTCATAAAAAAAGAAAAGGCGAACCTTCACAGTGGTTCGCCTTTTTAATGTCAAAAGCTAAAGCATTCTTTAAATCGTGTGTCTAAAAAAAATTTAGAATGCGAAACTCAATTTTAATCCGTATTGTAAGTTCCAGCCTTTATTGTTTAAACGTTCATACTCGTCAAAAGGTTGGCTATTATCACCAGTTTTCGTGCTGATATTTTGTGTAGGCTCGCCTTCTATCAGTTTATTGCTGTATATTGTCTCAGTATTTTGGTATTGAGGACCAGCAAAAGCATCTAAGTAAAAACCTCTAAAGATGTGTTGTTGGAAGCCCAATTTGATACCCGCTCCATAACGAGTTTCCTTTTTTTGCTGATCAAACTCAACATTTGCTAAGTTAGTATCATAGCTTAAGTACTTCTTGTTTAAGTAGCCGAAGTTTACAAAAGGAGCATAGTAAATACCATTAGGAGCAAAATCATCCGTTTTGATAAAGTAATGACGGAATTCAGGTTGGATTTCAATGGCAAACTGCTTATTACGTGCCTTGATAGCCTCATTTGCTTCTCTATCATTATTATTGAAATAAGTCGCATTGATACCGTAAGTGAAGTGCTCATTGATATTAGTTTCGTATCCGAAGCTGAAGTTTTGATCCAATACTAATTGAGTAGCATCAAACTTCATCATACGATACTTAGGAAGACATTTCGCTTTTTCTTCCTTTTGTTTTTGGGTGGTTTTAGGTGCCTTTGCATCAGTTTTTACTTGTGCATTTGAATCTAATTGGCAAAATAAACCTAAGATAGCCACTAGGCTAAAAAATAATGTTCTCATGATATTAAATTTTTGGGTTGTTTTTAGGATGAAATTAGGGATCATCCCAAAAAAGTTAAACAGGTATTTGGATTATTAAATTTTTTGTTATAAATTTAGGCTGTGGAGCTATGTCCTCCAATTGCGATCGCAAAGGTAAGCCATTTTAAATTACCAAAACAGCTTTTGCAATTCTTTTTTTCCCTCCTTTCTTTACTTTTTCATCCTTTAACATTTTACCTATCAATAAGTCATTGAATTTCTGCTTATTATAAGCGACTTTCTCAATGTTAATTTAATGTAAAATTTATTGTTTTTTTTTGAAACTAACAATCGTTAGTAAGGATATAGTCTTAGACGATTGGGATTAGGTATTTTTGATAAAACGTAATTATTTTTTTATTATTTGATCCAAAGCCAATAAAATCAAGCATTTAAGCTATTTTTTAAGAAAAAATGACATTGGGCGTGCCCCTTCCTAATTTTTTCATGCGCCTGTAGGGGCGTACCTATGTGTGCGCCCTCGCATGAAAAAATTAGGAAGGGTCGGGCTATCCGCTCTTATGTGGCTATGCACTGTCTACTACGCTAAGTGCTG
>JAHDDN010000181.1 GCA_020629335.1 Chitinophagales bacterium
TGCGCCTTAGCGCAGTAGGAGCGGCATAGCCACATAAGAGCGGACAGCCCGACCCTTCCTTATTTTTTCATTCGTGGGCGCACACATAGGTAGCGCCCCTACAGACGAATGAAAAAATAAGGAAGGGGAAGCCCCAAATTAAAGAAATAATGAGCTATGAAAAATGAAGTTTAGGGACTCCAAATGAATAAAAAACGTATGAGAAAAGCGGTGAGTTTATTAGTTATGGCTATTTATAGGGGTTAAATTAATGTTAATAAATGGACTAAATAGCAGAAAGTATGTCCAAAAATGTCGATTTTATTGGTGATTTGGGTGAAAAAAATGATTTTTTGTAAATAACTTAAAGTATTTGAACTAATAACAAATTATTTCGTTTACCTTTGTAGTAAGTCGGTGAATGACTAAACATCATTAACTGGCATTCTTATTATTTAAAATTATATTTTATGAACATTTTTGTAGCAAAGTTAAACTTTGACACACAAGAGCATGATTTACAGAACGTTTTTGCTGAATACGGCGAGATTGATTCAGTTAAAATCATCATGGACAAATTCACTGGTAGATCAAAAGGCTTCGGCTTTGTAGAAATGCCGAACGATGAGGAAGCACAAAATGCAATCAACGGGTTGAATGATACTGAGGTAGACGGAAGAACGATTGTTGTTAAGAAGGCTGAACCAAGAGAAAACAGAAACAATAACCGTGATCGTGGCGGTTATGATAGACGATATTAGAATAAATATTTGTTGTAGAAAAGTCCCTGTAACTATTCAGTTGCAGGGACTTTTTTTTTGAACTCATTTGAATAGGGTTGGGTTTAGGATGTCTTTGATGTCTTCTGTGAATTGATCTCTTTGAATCCATGCTTTTGTAGGTTTGACCCATTCATCTATGGGGCGGTATAGGAAGCCATGTCCTAATCCCGTTTCGAGTTTTATTTGTTTGAAGCTTTTATATTCTCTATTTTTTTGATTAATCCAATACTGATAGCTTTTTCCTGCTATTTGATCTGATTCTTCGTAGAAGGCTAGTATATTTCCATGTAATACCCAATTATTTTGTGATTCTGTTTGATCACTATTGGATCCTAATAGGATATAGTTGATGGGTGTTTTATTCATGTCAGAAATATTCATTGCCATAAGTGCGCCTTTGGAGGCTCCGATAACGCTAATATTGACAGGGCTTATTCCTTTTTTAATTAGTGCATCTATTTCGTTAGAAATCTTTTGGCTGAATTCATCGAAATCGGTAGTTTCTGTTCTGACTTCATGATGAACAATTGCTCCAGTAGTTTTTAGTGTATCAATGATGGCCTGATATTGATAGGGGCCATATTGTTCGCTGACGGCATTGGGACCTTGTAATTCTATGATTCTTCCGTGTAGGTAGAAGATGTGTTTTTCGGTAGCTAGTTCATCTTTACAGCTAATTGTAAAGAAAAGAATGATTAGGAGAAAGCTTGTTTTTTTCATGAGCCTAAGATAACCTATTTTAGAGTAATCCCCTTGCTTTGATTTCTAAATATTTGTTAATGGTATTAACGGTTAGCTCTTCAGGGGTGGTGAATATACTTTGAATGCCGTGTTTTTGAAGTTCTTTTACGATGGTTCGTTTTTCCATGTCAAATTTTTCAGCGATTGCTTTTTCATAAATTTCTTCTACATTAGCGGCCTTCTTTTTAAGGAAATGAGTTAGTTCAGTGTTTTCGAAAAATACGATGACTAATAGATGTCTTTTAGCTATCCGCCTAAAATAGGGCAGTTGTCTTTGGAGTGCGTTAAGTGATTCAAAATTGGTGAAAAGAATTAGTAAACTACGCTTGTTTATTCGCTTGTGAATATTGACGTAAAGTGATTCAAAATCGGATTCGAGATAAAGTGTTTTTTGTTTGTAAAGCATTTCTAAAATACTGCGCATTTGTTTGCCAGTATTGCTAGCTTTGAGCATATTACCCATTTGGTGAGAGAAGGTAATGAGTCCGCTTTTATCTCCTTTTTTGATAGCGATATTGGAAATGACCAAGGAGGCATTAATTGAGTAATCCATTAGGCTGAGGCCATTAAAAGGCATTTGCATAACTCTCCCTTTATCGATGATACAGTAGATTTGTTGGGATTTTTCTTCTTGGAATTGATTGACCATTAGATCATTTCTACGTGCAGTGGCTTTCCAATTAATAGTACGGTAATCATCTCCAATTACGTAGCCTTTAATTTGTTCGAACTCCATACTTTGTCCTAGTCGTCGAATTTTTTTGATTCCATAATCTTGTAGGCGGTTAGAGATGGCCATTAATTCGTACTGTCTCATTTGTATGTAAGAGGGATAAACGGGGACGTTTACATTCTGTGAAAATCGAAATCTTCTTTTAATTAGTCCCATTGGCCCTGTGGCATAAATATTGACTGCTCCGAATTGGTATTCGCCTCTTTTGGTTGGGCGTAATTGATATTTTATGATATTCGTTTTCCCTGCTGGAATAGATGTTTTGAAAAGTACATCTCTTACTTGAAATTGATGAGGTATTTCATCTATTATTTCGAGATGTACAGTAAAGGTGTAGAAATTTTCGATGTATATAGATAGTATATTATTATCGCCATTAGATAATTTTTCGGGTGTTTCTCTTCTCGCAAATAAGCCTTTGTTGGCGCGGTAGAGTAGGAGTAGTTCTACCAATGCGGCCAAGACAAAGCCTATTGCTAAGATTTTTACGAAGGGCAGTAGTATAGGAATGAAGTAGCTGGTAATAAATAGGAATACCGCTATTGCCACTACTTGAAAGAATCGTAGGCTAAGAAATAAGCTTTTGAAGAAATTAATTAGGCGCATATATTTATAGGATTATCTTGGCACTTCGATTTGTTGGACCACTTCCTTGATAATGTCATCTGTTGTAGCACCTTCCATTTCTTTTTCAGGACTCAACATGATTCTGTGTCGTAAGACCGCTTTGCTGATCCATTGAATATCTTCAGGTTTGACGAAATCACGGCCATTCATTGCTGCATATGCTTTACTAGCTTTTAATAGGGCTAAAGAGGCCCTTGGAGAAGCGCCTAAATAGAGGTTTTTATTCTCCCGAGTATTGTGTACAATTTGTGCAATATACTGCATTAGATTTTGTTCGACGATGACTCCTCCAATTAAGCTTTGGTATCGAGCAATTTGATCAACATTTAATACTGGATTAATCATGGCTAATGGATCGGGTAATTGCTTGGTGTGGAATCGTTCAATGATTTGTACCTCTTCTTCTAAACTTGGATAATCGACATTAATTTTAAATAAAAATCGATCTAATTGGGCTTCTGGCAAACGGTAAGTACCTTCTTGTTCCACTGGGTTTTGGGTAGCCAATACCATGAATGGGGGAGGCATTTTTCTAGTGACTCCGTCAATGGTAATTTGTCGTTCTTCCATTACCTCAAATAAAGCCGATTGAGTTTTGGCGGGTGCTCTATTAATTTCATCAATCAAAATGATATTAGAGAATATTGGCCCAGCTTTAAAGTTGAATTCGGAGGTCTTGAAATTAAAGATGGCAGTCCCTAACACATCAGAAGGCATTAAGTCGGGGGTGAATTGAATACGTGAAAAATCTGTATTCAAGCACTTAGCAAGAAGCTTGGCGGTAAGTGTTTTGGCGATACCAGGTACTCCTTCGATCAATACATGTCCATTAGCCAGCAGGGAAACGATTAGTAAGTCAACCAAATCTTTTTGTCCGACGATTACTTTACTAATTTCATTTCTTACTTGTGTGACTCCATTTTGTAGTTCACTTAAATCCAGTCGATTGGAGAATTGATGTTCCATTTTCTCTATAGGGTTTAAGTTGCTATCAGAGGATTCCATATTGTTTTCTTCCTTAAAAGGATGCTCTTGTTCAGTCATAAAATAGCATTAATGATAGAAAGCTTCTATCTTATTATGTAGATTTATTAAGGTATTTTCGGTGATGAATTGTGAGAAGTGGATTTTAGAGATTAAATCAAATAAATCCCTAACGTCCTCTTCTTCTTTACCAGACTTTTTAGCTAGTCTTTGGATAAATTCATCATTATAATTTTGTGTACTGATAAAGTAATTACTTCTTACAAATTCTAAGAAGTAATTGATTTTTTTGAGGGCAATATCTTTATGATCTTTTCTTTGAAAATATAGAGCGCCTACGGTCTTAGTAAATTCTAAGGTGGTGTTTTTTAATGGCTCGATAATGGGAATGATTCGTTGTTTTCTTTTGCTCTCGAATAGCATATATAGCAATACGCCAATGACAATTAGCCAAAGTGCCCATTTGAGGGCTTCTTGAGAAAGTAAGTATCGTAAAGGAGTGCGAGATTCTTTACGGCCAACTTTATAGAATTCGTCCCAATAGATATTTTGATTATTGGGTAGATGGGATAAAGCTTTCTCTATATACTCATGATTGTTTTCATAAAGCATATAGTAATTAGTGAAAGCCCTTGGTACGCTACTTAAGTAAAAATTTCCTTTTCCAAATTTGGTTTTTATAAAGTTGGGTTTGTCCTTACTATTGATGCCTAATATTTGAGTAGATAGGGAGTCAAAAGAGCTAAAGTAAGCTCTTACATTATTGCTTTTGTATTGATAGTTGCTATCACTTTTTAACTCTTTATGAATGAAATTAAGTGAGATGGAATCCATGAAAATGAGGTTTTCATAAGCCTTCTCAATTTCTAAGTTTAGGGTATCTTTAAAGATTCCCGAAAAGCTTTGGCTTGCAATAAAAACATTACTCCCTTTCTCCACAAATTTAAGGAGCTCTTTAGTGTCATATTTATCAGGAGAGAAACTTTCCTTAAAGAAAATATAAGAGCCTTTGAACTCATTAGATTGAAGATAATTGTAAGGAGGCTCATATATATCTCTAACTTTTCGATCAGGAAATAACTCTTCTAACTCTTCTCTTAGCACGAAGGTTCCATAAGGTATTTTGTCTTCCCTGGAGTAGGTGACTTTCCAATCAATTGGTTTTGGCTGATTTAAGTCTACTATTAGATAGATACCTAATAATAAGACAATTATTCCAATCGTGAATTTGTTCTCTCTCATCACTTCGTATTAACTGATTGATTAAAAGATTGAAATTCTTGTCTTAGTGTTTGGAAGTAATCGGTATTGATTTGAAACTCTCCATACCAGATATAATCAAACTGGCGACTTAAATTGCTGAATTCATTTTTTAAAGGATTATTTTTTATTTCTCGAATGTATTCGTCATTTGTTTTATCTACAGCCCAATTAATGATTTGAGCATCACTGAGATTTTTCAAACTCTTTAAATAGAGTAATCTGACAGCCACTCTATATTTTTTCTCCTCAATAGCTTCAGCGATTAATTGATCAAAGTTCATTTGGTGAATATCTTCTTCCATACTTTCATAATCTAAAAATTGCTTATCTGATTTTTGGAAGAATAATTGGTTTAGATTTTTATTTAGGAAGAAACGAATAATTAAGAGTAGGGCTCCGAATAAAAGAAGGTATTTGATGATTTGATATTGAGATAGTATTTGGGCAATAAGATCAAATAAGCGACTGAAAAAATCAGATATGAAGTCAGGAATAATACGATCTAAAAAACTAAGAATTGAATTGAATATACCTTCCCAAAAGGATTCTGTTAGAGGCTCTCTATCATACAAGAAAATGTCGCTATTTAGATAGTCTTTAATTGCACTATCATCAAATTTTTTAGAAGCAATGTCATAATCTGCTATATAGAACGAAAGACTATCTAAGGCCAAGGAGTCAGTAATGACTTCTTGTGCATTAATTGTTTGCACAAAAATAGAGGAGATGAAAATGATCGCTAAAAGTGCGATGATTTTTATCTTCAGGTTTGATATGTTATGATTTGATGTTGACAAGAAATGTTATTAATATTGCTCTAAAAAATCCCAGCCATCTCTTTCTTTAGTAGCTTCGCTGCCAATTAATTCAATCTTTCTCATTGCGCCCACTCCATCGTGATATTCCACTGTACTATAATAGCGTAATACGATAACAATATAAAAGAAGGTACTCATAAAAAGATTTAAAATAAATAGGAAGGAGTAACTAACAGCCATAACAGATATTACCCAAGTAGTAGTGAGGCTTAATACTCCAAAAAACATCAAAAATATCGAAAGAGGAATTTGAAAAGAATAGCTAATTAAAAGCATAATAATAGTAACAACGATCAGGGTTCCAAAGGTCGTCCACCATTGATCTTGAATTAAATAAAAGCATCGCTTGATCGCCTCTACAAAGCCAACACCTTCTACTCTTCTAATGACAAATATAGGGGATATGGCTATAGCGATATAAATTAAAGGAATAAAAAATAGGAGAAAAGATAAGGGGGCGATAATCATCAATGTAAGCCACAATAGGAAAGAGGTGATCAAATAAGTTGGAAGATGATCAAATACACTCTTGCGCACATCAGCTACTTCTATTTTTTCTTCGCCTTTACGTTCCTCATAGAGAATCATATATTCATAAACGGTAGCCATTAAAATTAATGTACCCAATATGATAACAAAAAAGGCTAATAGCATAGAAAGTATAGAGCCAGCGCCCAAAAAATTCAGACTATCACCCATTTCTAATCTTACTGCTAAAATACCTAAACCACCCATTGCTATAGCACCAGCTAAAATAATTGGAGTACCAATATAAAGTAATGCCTTCATTAAAGGTTTTAGGTTTTGCCTTAAAAAACCAGTAGAGTCCGCCAAACTTTCTCCAAAGTCTCGTACTTGCCTAAGGTCAATACGTGCTTTTTTTCTCATTTTGATCTATTTTAGGGGATGTGAGTTGATAAAAGCTTGAAAAAAATTCAAACTACAATATACTAATAAATAGTACTAACTACTACTTATGCACTGATAATCAACTCTCTTGTAGCATTTTCTACATTGGGTAGTTTCCCCTTTTTATTAAGTTGAATAGGGTAGATGATAAAATACCAAAGCATGAAAATAAAAGAACCTATAATTATAAATAAACTCAATGCTAAAGGCATACTATCGCCATGACGTGTAACATAGCCTTCTATGAAGGCAGCGGCAATAATGATCGGTACTAAGCCGACAAGCGTCTTTAATCCTTGCATCGCTCCTCTTTTAAACGACTCGGTGCGTGAATAAGTGCCTGGAAAAATAATACTATTGCCAACCACTAAGCCTGCGCAACCAGCAATTACAATAGCTGCAATTTCTAAGGTACCGTGAAGCCATACTGTTTTTAATGCTACAGGAAGTACATTATATTGTGCAAACATGGTCAAGAAAGCCCCCACCATAACACCATTTTGAAACAGGATAAAGGCGGTTCCAATAGAAAAGAAAAGTCCAAATACGAAAGTCAAAAAGGCGACTCGTACATTATTAAATGCGATTGCAATGAACATATACAATGGGCTAGAATCTTTATATACACCCATTGCATTGCCTTCTTCTATATTTTCAAGTGTCATATTGACATATCCGTCACCTAATATTAGGCGTACAAAGGTGTCATCATAAACAGTGGATAAGCTCCCTATAAGAAAAGAACCCATGAAAATGATGAAGGAGACTAATAGTAAACGATGAGATCGATAAAATAAGTGAGGAAGTTCATATCGCCAAAAATCAATGATTCGATTGCTTGATTCGCGCTTGTTTTTATAGATAGATTGATGGACCTTCGCTGCTAAACTATTCAAGTAGCGACTTACTTGGCTATTGGGATAAAAAGTACGTGCATAAGCCAAATCATCCGTAATTTCAACAAATAAATCAGCATAAGTATCTGGGCTGGCTTCATTGGGATTCGTCAGGATTTGCTCGAATTCTTTCCATTTATCAGCGTTTTGACGAACAAAAGCGGGTTCTTTCATTTGAACTCGTTTAAAGGTTTTAGGGTATTAGTGAAACAAAATAAATAACCAATTTACGAAAAAAACATCAACCTTTATATGAACTCGTTTAAAGTTTTTCTGTTGGCTTAGAAAATGGCTATTTTTCCGTACTTCTGCGTTATTTTATCGGCCCGTAGCGCTGCTATGCACCTCAAAAATGCCTTGAATTACGAAAAAATAGCTCATTTTCAGCTTCACCATAAAACTTTAAATGAGTTCTATGTTTCACAAAAAAAGCTAAACTAGTTTTTTTTCTTGCAATAGCCTGACTAATACTCTAACTTAGCGTCATAATTAAGATTTTACTTATCCCCACCACCTAAGTAATTGCCTTATTTATAAGGCTTAATGCTCACTTATACCAATCTATATAATATCATCAATAGCCTTCACATATAGGCCATTGTTATTGGTAATTTGGTATTTTTATTGCAGATGTTTATTGAACTCGTTTTAAGTTTTTCTACTGGCTTAGAAAATCGCTACTTTTCCACATTTCTGCCTTATTTTTTAGGCCCATAGCCCTGCTATGAACCGAAAAAATGCCTTGAACTACGAAAAATTAGCTGATCCTTACAGGACAGGCTTTCAGCTTCACTAGAAAACTTTAAATGAGTTCATTGATTGAAACAAAATCCCAAAACTTAAAATAAAAATGAGAAAACTATTATTAATATTTGTCTGTGCGCTAATGGCTTGTCAGTTAAGTGGACAAAGTAAAAGCCTTATGACTCACGCTCTTTCTTGGAGCTGGGATGATGAAAAAGGGGCATGGCAAGAATTATATCAAGTACTGCCTCAATACGACAAAGAAGGCAAGGAAATTCATACCCTCACACAAGATTGGAACCCCACAGAAAATACTTGGATCAACAAGGCTTATTGTGATAATGTAATCACTAATGGCAAGAAAGTAACTGCTGATTGCAGTATCTGGAATGAAGACCAATCTAGCTGGGTAAAGACTTACCGAATTGATTATGAGTATAATAAAGGAGGCAAAAAGACAGAAATGTTGGATCGTCGTTGGGACGAAGCTACTCAAGATTGGAAATTAAATCGTAAAGATACTTATACTTACAATCAAGATAATCTACTATCAGAATACGAATGGTTTGATTGGGAAGAGGATACCCAAAGCTGGGTGCCTAATATGAGAGCGACTTACCGCTATGCTAATGGCCAACAAACGGCTGGTGTTAAACAAAGCTTTGTAGATGGCGAGTGGGTGAATAAATGGCAATATCTTTATCAATATAATGAAGATGGCTTAAAAACGGCTAATGAAATCTCTCATTGGAATGACAAAAAGAGCGCTTGGGAGAAAAACTCCAAGTGGATCTATGAGCATGATGAAGACAATAAAGTAGTCAACTATAAGAAGCAAAATTGGAAAAATGCTTGGGAAGATGGCCAAAATACAAGCTATCGATATAATAGCTTAGGCTTATTAGCTGAAAAGTTGAGCGGCTCTTGGGATATTCCTAGTGCAGAAGGCTATAGAGAGACGATACGTACACAATACCTCTATAAGGCAGCAATGGCAACTGTTAATGTAACAGAGCAATCAGCTAAAGATGAGCAGCAATTAGGCGTAAAGGAATTGACAGCAGCAGATTTATCTAATTATCCTAATCCTTTTAAAGGACAGACGACTATTCGCTACGAATTAGCTAAAGAGGCTAAAGTAAGTATCAAAGTTTTCGATATGGCTGCAAAGCAGGTGGCAGAATTAGTCAATGAAAACAAACTGGCAGGAGTTCATACGATAGAATTTGATGGCAGCGATTTAGAAGCGGGTATCTACACTTACCAATTGAATGTAGAAGGACAACAATCAATTAATCGTAAAATGTTGGTTATTAGATAGTATGACTTTTTAAAGGCTTTTTAGTCTTAGTATCGTTTAAAAAATAAAATTGGCATTTGCAGCTAAATATTTTGTATCAAGACAAGGCGAAAAATACAGTCGATGCAGCGCATCGGCATCGGCAAGGCTTTTCAACGCAGTATTGGTACAAAAGATTAGTTGCTAAATGTGGAAGTTATTTTTTAGGCTTATATAAAGAATTAGGTGGTTAATCTATTATACCCTATTTTTGCCAGTAAA
>JAHDDN010000182.1 GCA_020629335.1 Chitinophagales bacterium
TCCCTACCGACACGAATTCAAAGACTGGCTCCAAAAAGTAGCTAATATTAGTTAAATGGTGTATTAGTTAATTGGTAATTTGGCTAAGCTGCCAAACTAAGATGTTATTTGCAAATTAACTAATTTGGGGCTTCCTGCTGCACTCATAAAGGGAAGTACGGAACACAAACCCCAATTTATCATTCATCATTACGCATTAATCATTAACAAGCGAAGCGCAGCAGTCGGGCTGTCCGCTCTCATGCGGCTATGTCGCTGCTACTTCGCTAAGCTGTACTTGTCTGCCTTCGGCGTAGCCTGCGTCCAGCTAAGCTACGTAAGCAGCGCCATCTACGCCGCATACCGCTTCCATCCCTAAGCCAAAAAAAGCAAGAATATCAAAATAAGTAGTTGAAGGTAATTATTCGTGCATTCTTGATGAGCTTATTTTTAGCTTAGGCAAGGCATTTTTTGAAGGAATAGCCGAGCTATTGCTGAGAAAAGCCTGTCCTGTAAGGATAACGAAGTATAAGCTCAAAATAAACCATCTGATATGGTTCGAAAACTTTTGTTTATCTACTTAAAATGATAATTTTGTAGGATTCCCCCTACTCATTACCATTAAGTATGTCAGAGCAACAAAAGCAAAATAATAAATGGGACAAATTAGCCTTGCTAGTTGTCTTTATTTGGCCATTTGTATTTTTGTACAGATATATAATAGCTGATGCCTCCTTTTCTCTCAAATTAAGGATGGATGTCATACACTTTTATTACTCCAAAGTGTATCTATTAGACACCCTTAGTAATTTTAGGATTCCACTTTGGTCTCCTGGTGAAGGATGTGGGTTTCCCTTCTTCTCCAGCCCCTTCAATCAAGCATTTTATCCATTACACTATCCTTTAGCCATCTACTATAAATTAAGCGGTGGCTTCTCTTGGGTCGATTACCAACGCTTCTCGATATTAGGCTTAGGGCTATTTGCAGTATTCCTATACCTTTGGCTTAGGAACTTAAGAATTAATTGGCGAGCAGCTTTAATCGCTACACTTGTAATGAGTATTAGCTTCAAAATGACAGGCATCATCAATAGAATGCAAGCTACCCATTCCATTGCTTGGATCATGATGATCCTATGGGGGATGACCTATATGCTCCGCAAAGGGCAATTAGTAAAAGGAGGTATTATCGTTAGTATTGGGACGTTTTTGCTACTAACATCAGCTTACCCCTACTATATCTACTATAGTGCTTTTTTGCTACCGCCCATTTTCCTAGCTTATATGATCAAACCGATCAGAGAACAACTCACAGGTATCTCTGATTTAAATATAGGTAAGTATATTGGCACATTAGCAACTGCTTTTGCCCTACCAGGTATTATCTGCGCCCCTTACCTATACTCACTTATACAACTACCTAAATTAGTAGGCGAAAGAAACACTTTAGATTTTGCGAAAGCTACTTCCTCTAATTACTTAGAAACAATTGGATCATTAATATTTCCACCTTTCTCTAATGATAAGGGATGGTACTATTTTGGATTTATCGCCTTGTCATTGATTATAGTTTATCTGATTAGTCGAATCATCCCTCTGATCAAAACCGAACGAAAGCCGCTGATCCCTGCTTTATTGGTGAGTTTCATGGTACTAATTAGCTTCATTACTTACGGCAAATCTTTCGTTTTTGCGATTTGCACCAAGATTATTCCTGCCTTTTCAAGTTTTGCTACCTGGGGAAGGCTAAATATTATTTTGGTACCACTGATTGCTTACCTATTGGCTCAAGCCTATACCCACCTAGAAAACATCATACTATACCCAGAAAAAAGAGTAGATAACTTCAATAAAAATTTGGGGATAATTGTTGCTATACTCGCAGCTATTCATGCTTCAATATTCTTTGTACAACGATTCTTGCTTAATAATTATGAGTTTAACTTTGCTTGGGTCAGAAGATATCTTCCACAATTTAAAGAAGGGAATGAACCATTCTATCTCACGATGGGTATTGTCTCCTTTTTATTGGTGAGTTTCATGCTAGTAGTTCTACCACGAATTATAAAAAGTGATCCTTTAAAAAGCAGTATCAAGATAGTACTACCCGTCCTCATTTTAGCCATAAGTGCTTACGATATTGGAATCGTTTCTCCCAAATTGAGATCTGTTCCTAGAACCGCACCAAGCAAAAAGGCTATCATAGATGTTGAAAGCATAAACGCAAACGCTTTTGAAGTAGATAGAAACTGGCGAACTAGATTATCTGGTATATATTCAGATAACCAATTCTCCGTACTTCATACCAAAAGGTGGTATTACCAATCCTATAAGGATTTCTTAAAAGATAATGGCGCCATTGGCAAATGGGAGCCTGTCAAACATGGCTTAAAAATGGAAAAAGAGCGCCCAGAAATAGTCGATCAAATTCTAGGCGTTAAAGATGGGAAAAGAATCTTTTTCACCAATAAAATCAACTATAACCTTACTGACTTCATAGAAAACTCACAAGTCCATGAAACCTCCTCTAATTTCGAATACGAAGTCATTACTTATAATGGAGATTATTTAGAAGTAAAAGTGATATCAGATAAGGCAGGTTATTTTAGTTTCATTGACAATTGGGATAAAGACTGGAAAGCAAGAGTCAATGGACAAGATATTCCTATCGAAAAGCTATTTAAGACATTTAAGAGTATTCCATTAGATAAAGGGCAGCATATCATACAGTTTTTATATAAGCCATTCCTTTTCTCGATATTTAGAGGATTCCCATCCATTGACATGCAAGAAACTAAAAGTCAAGTTGTAGAGAATGTCATAACGAACCCTAATAAAACAATCACTACTGATCAGGAGGTCGAATGGATGGACACTATAGGCTTGAGCCTAAATAAAGAGGCGATATTAGAGAAAAACAATAAGAAAGGTTGGTTTAGCTCTGGAGCTTATTCAAAAAACCGCTTAAATAAAGGAGCTGATGGAGCTGTCTCTATTAGCATGTCTAAAGATATAGGAGCAATTAGTATCGGCTTATCTAATGAAAATCCCAATGCACATTTCAAATCCATAGAGTATGCTTTAAGAATTGACTCTAAAGGAAACTTGCAGGTTTTTGAATCAGGTAAAAAGAAAAGCAAATCTATTGCCTCTCAATTTGGTGACATTTTAAAAATCGAGCGTATTGATAATGGTATTTATTATCGGAAAAATGAGGAGATATTCTACCAATCTGACCTATCAACTGATGCCGAACTAGGAATAGATGTTAGCTTATTTAATAAAGGGGCTAAGCTAAAAGGTATCAAGAGCTCATTTTAAAACTCAAATTAGCCCAAAACTCCGTTTTTATCGCTAACTATCAACAAATTAGCATTAATATTAGCCGCCTTTGGGCATTGTATTTATTACGTAAATAGCCTATCTTTGTAGCGAAATACAAAGCAATATTTGTTAAAAATTTCACAAATTAAAAATAGAAAACACATGTTTACCACTTTAAACGATATTTCTTTCTTCCAGGAGGTTCAACATAGTGATGATCCTAATTTTGCCACTCAATTAAGAGATGCAATCCGAAACAATAAGTTAGTACATTTGTCGAAAGTACCTAATGATATTGATCACATGAAATACTATGAAAATTTAGTGGATCAATTAGGTGAGATTGTAAATGTCGATGAAGATGCGCTTTCTGGCGATTCTAAATCTGAAAACAGGTGGACAGACATTCGATATGATATTGATTATGCTACTAAGACATTCAGACATAGCAATACAAGACAGCCTTTGCATACAGATGCAGCTTATACCAACTTTGATTTGGATGTAAATTTCTTCTTTTGTGTGACAGCATCTGAGTACGGTGGCGCAACCACTTTTATCGATTCTCCAGAAATCATTGAAATGCTTAAGAAGTACTACAGTGAGTTATATGAAAAGTTAACAACAACTGAAGTAAAATTCCAAAAAGGAGCTGATCAAGGAAAAGTTAGAAAAATCATTGATAAAGACGAAAGAGGCATCAAATTCAACTGGAATTACTTCCGTGTAAGCGAAGATAATACACCAGAAGTAAAAGAGATGTGTGAAGAGTTTCACCAATTCTTGGAGTCTCGTATCGTAGATGGTGCCATGCTTTTACCTGTACGTATGAAGCCGGGTGAGTGTGTATTCTTCCATGACGACAGATTATTACACGGTCGTACATCTTTCTTAGGAAGTAGGAATCTCATTAAGGGTGGATTTAACTTTACGGCCTAAAATTCACTGCATAAAAAATTCATGAATAATACTATTCATTACTCCCCTTTCGATTTGCCCATAGCTCAAATTGGTTTTGGCTGTTGGCAAATTGGAGGGGAATCTTCTGTTAATGGCAGAATAAACGGCTGGGGACCAGTAGATGATCGGGAATCTATTGAGACGATACAATACGCTTTAGATAATGGTATCAATTTTTTTGATACTGCTTTAGCTTATGGTGACGGACATTCAGAACGAATATTGGGAAAGGCAACAGCCCTTTCTAATCAAACAGCATTCATTTGTACTAAATTTGGGCCTAAGCAATCTCCTGATGGAAAAGTTTCTTCTGACTTTTCAGCCGAAAACCTTCAGTTAAGTGTTGAACAAAGCTTAGGAAGACTAAAAAGAGAGGCAATTGATTTGTTGCTCTTACATAACCCAGCTATTGATTTTGATTGGAAAACCTATGATCCTACCCCTTTTGAAAATCTAATAAAAGAAGGAAAAATTAAATCCTTTGGCGTAAGCTGTAAAACTCATAAAGCTGCTCTTGAAGTAGTCAAAGCCAAGTTTGGTAAAGCCGTCGAAGTGATCTATAATCCAATAGACCGAAGAGCGGCGGATGAACTCATGCCCTTATGTGAAGAAGCGGCTTATTTATTTATAGCAAGAGTGCCTTTGGCTTCTGGTTTTTTAACGCCCAAGAGTTTGCTTCAAAGTCGCACTTTCGCTCAAACTGATATTCGCACTACTTTTTCAGAGGAACAAACTGATTGGATGACTGATTGCGCTCACAAACTGGCCTTTCTAAATGATTTAGAGGGTGGTATGGCTGTAAGTGGCTTGAGATTTCAATTGGCAACCAATACAGGAGTAGCCATACCTGGCATGAGGAAAAAAGCTTATGTGGATGATGTGCTAAAAGCCTTTGAATTAGGCCCCTTAGAGGAATCGATTGTCAATCAGATAAAAGAGACTGTACCATTGACTTTTCATCGCTGGAGATGATGACTCAACCCATAAATCCTATATTTTTTTACACACCTAATAATTGATTGTTCGAATGACGATCGGAATTATGCAAGCTTACTTTTTGCCTTACATTGGCTATTTTCAGCAAATTCATTTAGCGGATCAATTTGTTATTTATGATAATATTGAATTTTCTAAAAAGGGCTGGATACATCGCAATCGTTTTATTCAAAATGGGCAGGCGAAGTATTTTTCTTTAAGTTTAAAGAAAGATTCTGATTATTTGGATATTAATGAGCGATTTTTGAGCGAGCAATTTTTAAAAAAGGATGCTAATAAGCTAGTAGCACAAATCAGTAATGCCTATAGAAAAGCGCCTTTTTATAAGGAAACGATTCCTTTGGTTGAAAAGTGCTTCAAAAAAGAAGAAAGTAATCTATTTCAGTTCGTTTTTCATAGCATTTTGTCGGTTTGTGGGCATTTAGAGATTGACACTCGCCTACTTATTTCGTCTCAATTGGGTGTTGATCATCGTTCTTTAAAAGGGCAAGAAAAAGTATTGAGTATAAATAAAGCATTAAAAGCCGATATTTATGTCAATACTAGTAGTGGGAAAGATTTATATCAAAAAGAAGATTTTGCCCAAGCAGGAATTGAATTGAAATTTTACGATTGTAAAGCCATTCAATATGATCAATTTGACGGTATGGAATTTATTCCTTATTTATCTATCATCGACTATTTGATGTTTAACGGAAAGGCGAACACGATTAAAGCATTAGACGATTACGAACTCAACTAAAATGAACAGACCAGAAAATATTATATCGATACATGGAGTACCTCGTTCAGGTACTTCTTGGTTAGGACATATTTTTAATAGTAGTGAGGAGGTAGCTTTTCGTTATCAACCATTATTTTCTTATCGCTATAAGCACTTTTTGAAATTAGATACGCCTACCGAAGAGATGAAAGCTTTTTTTAAAGAGCTGTATGAGTTGGAGTATGATGAGTTTATCTTTTTAGGTGAGCATCAATTGCGCTTAGAAAATGGGGAGTACTACAATTTTCAAAAACAAACAGAGGCGCCTTTTTTGGTCATGAAAATGGTTCGTTATCATTATTTGGTGGAGCAATTCTTGAAGAAGATTCCGAATATGAAGGTGGTAGGAATTGTTCGTAATCCTAAGGCAGTCATTAATTCTTGGATGAAAGCTCCTAAAGAATTTGAGCCAGACTGGGATCATTTGAATGAATGGAAGTTAGCGGAAAAGAAAAATCTGGGTCGAGCGGAAGAGTATTATGGTTTTGAAAAGTGGAAAGAGATTAGCAATAACTTCCTGCGATTCTTAGAGGAATATCCAGATAAATTTTATTTGGTCAAGTATGAAGAATTAGTCGAAAACACGCTAGAAGAAACACAAAAAATGTTTGACTTTTGCGGCATCAAAGTGAGTGATCAAGTAAAGAGCTTCATCAATCAGTCGCAAAGTAAAGAAATTGAAAGTCATCCTTATTCTGTTTTTAGAAAAAAGACAGTGAAGGATAAGTGGCAGAGTCAGTTAGACCCCAGAATTAAGGAGGTCATTGATGAGGATTTGAAAGCTACGCCACTGGAGTTCTTTTTGTAGGTTGTTTTCAACCCCTCTGCCCTGCGGGCATCTCCCCTTATCTAAGGGGAGAAATTGATGGCTTAGGGATGGAAGCGGTATGTGGCGTCCGTGAAGTGACTTACGTAGCTTAGTGATGTGATGGCTGGCCCGAAGGGCAGACAAGCAGCGCTTAGCGTAGTAGGAACTGAACAGCCGCATAAGAGCGGACAGCCCGACCGTGCGCCTTCGGCGAATGATGAATGATGAATTATAAATGATGAATGGCTCGTGCTTCGCACTCGCATATACAATAAGCACGGGAAGCCCCAAATCAATGATGAACTATAAATGAATGGCTCGTGCTTCGCACTCGCATATGCGGCAGATTGAAAGAAAATAAAAAGGATAAGATTATGCCAATGATTTCGGTTGTGATACCGGTGTTCCGAAATGAGGGTTCTCTCATTCCATCTTATGAGCAAATTCATAAGGTGATTAGGGAGGGTTTGCCTGAGTATGATTATGAGTTTTTATTTACGGATGATGGTTCGGATGATAATTCATTTAATGAGTTGATGCAGATTCGGGCGCGAGATCCTAAGGTTACGGTGATTAAGTTTTCTCGTAATTTTGGGCAGTTTTCGGCTATTAATGCGGCGATGCATCGTGCGAAGGGAGATGTAGCGGTTTGTATTTCGGCAGATTTACAAGATCCATCGGAAATGATTGCGCAGATGGCTCGAGAGACGGAGAAAGGTTTTGATATCGTCTTGGCGAATCGAGTAGCGAGAAATGATAATTTCATTAAAAATATTACGGCGCAGGTTCACTTTAAGTTGATGCGAATTTCTACACCTCATTTTCCAAAAGGAGGATTTGATTTTTGGATGGTATCGAGAAAAGCTTTGAATGCTTATAAGCAATTGAAGGATACGGTGCGGACGAATCAGGTTGATTTGCTTTCTTTAGGATTTAAGGTGAAGCAGTTGCCTTATGAGCGAAAGGTGCGGCCTTTTGGTAAGTCTCAGTATAATTTTAGTCGTAAGATTAAGGCTTCGATTAATCAGTTATTGAGTACTTCTTATTGGCCTTTGCGCTTGGCGTCTTCTATTGGATTATTTTTTACGGTAGTTGGCTTTGCTTATGCCTTATTTATTATTTATGGTTATTTCTTCCGTTCTACACCTTTTGTGGGATGGGCACCTATTATGGTAGTTCAATTAATCATGGGAGGTATAATCATTTCTATGTTGGGACTGATCGGAGAATATTTGTGGCGAATTTATCACGAAACCAAGGGACGTCCTATTTACATCATTGATGAAATATACAGTGAGGGTAAAGAAGATTATGTAAACGATCTTTATCTTGAAAAGGGCGATCATTCTCATCAACAGCATACTTAGGAATAATACTTAATGGATCTTTCTAAAATAAAAATTTTACTTGGTAAATTAAAACAGTTCCTTGGATCAAAGTGGGGATTGGTTTTTAAGATTGGGGTCAGTATAGCCATTTTGACCTTCTTTTTCATGAGTATAGATGTGGAGCGATTTATGGAAACGCTTCAGTCTGTCAGGTATGAATATGTTGCTTTGATTATTGCGTTCATTGTATTGCGTAATTTGATATCAGGATGGCGTTTTCAGGTACTTTGTACGCTCTATGAGAAGATCAGTGTTTGGATATTGACAAAGCATTATTTCATTGGTGCGATGTTTAATATGTTTTTGCCTACGACGATTGGCGGAGATGGTGTTCGGGTATTTTTAGCAGAACAGGAGGGGATTAAAAAGAAAGACGGTTTAGTCTTGATATTGGTAGAGCGATTTGTGGGTTTCTTTTCTTTTGTCATTTTTGCCTTTATTGGTTCTCTCTTATTGCTTTCCTCTTTACCTTGGAAAATACATTTTGTAGTATGGGGTATTACTATTGCCTATACGGTATTATTTTCTTTAGTATTTTCTAATTTTTTCAGCATTGATAAGATACCTATTGTCAATAAGCTAAGTAGGAGTTTTAATGAAATCAAAAAGAATAAGCGTATTTTATTTTATGCTTTTTTAATTTCGATTTTTTATCAGTTTGTTTCAATTTATTTGCGATATATGATTGCATTGGCCTTTGATATAGAAATTTCCTTTTTACTATTCTTGGTATTTATTCCTTTGATTAATTTGGTTACTTTATTGCCGATTAGTTTTGGGGGGCTTGGATTAAGAGAGGTGGCCTTTGTGTATACCTTTTCTAATATTGGAGGATTGAGTGAGGAGAGTGCTTTGGTTTTGTCTATTGGTTCCTACATCATGTTAATTATTAATGCTTTAATGGGAGCGGTATTATTCTTTTATGATAATATCATTTTAAACATAAAATATCAGTTTAACAAAAAAGAAGTAGAAGCATGAGCGATTTAGCTATAGATAAAAAGAATCTATTTTTTATTGTTGCGAGAATTCGTTCTGGCACTACTTTATTGAATCGAATTCTCAATAATCATCCAGCAGTATTTGTGCCACAGGAGAGTCCTTTTATTATGAATCTCTACCATAAATACCATTATATAACAGATTGGAAAGAGGAGAAGATATTAGCTTTTGCTGAAGACTTATTTTTGGAAAAGCGAGTAACACAATATTGGAAATTAAACCAACGGAAGGAGTTATTGGAATCTTCTTTATTAGCCTTAGGCAAAGAGGCTACATTTGAGCGTTTATGCAAGACCGTGATTCATACGCAGGCGATTAATAGAGGCAAGGAAAATGTGAGTATGTTAGGAGATAAAAATCCTACTTACAGTTTGTATTTAGAAGAATTAATTCACACTTTCCCAAACGCTAAATTTGTGTTATTAGTCAGGGATGTTAGAGATAATATTTTATCTTGTCAGCGAGTGACATTTGACTTTAATGATACGGTTATTTTAGCTCAAAGATGGGTTGGTTTTAATAAAGTTCTGTTAGATATACATGAGCGCTATCCTACACAAACCAAGTTGGTCAAATTTGAGGATATTCTATCTGAGCAAGAAGTCATTTTAAAAGATATTTGTTCCTTTATCGGATTAGATTTTGACCCTCAGATGATGGAATTTCATAAAAACAAAGAAAAACTGGAAAGCTGGAATAATTTCGTCAGTCGTCCATTAGAAAAGAAAA
>JAHDDN010000183.1 GCA_020629335.1 Chitinophagales bacterium
ATTTTTCGCCTTGTCTTGATACAAAATATTTAGCTGCAAATGCCAATCTTATTTATTTAAACGTTCCTTAGCGAAAATAGGAAGGACTAAAAGCCTCCCTATTTCGCAATTTTATGGCATTTGGTATATTTTGTATGAAATATTGGCTATAATATCTCTGATCTTCTTCATTAAAAGCTGAATTCAGCTTAAGTTGTAGTTCATTTTTTATGGTAATTGTTCGTTAATTATGTAATTAGCCAAAAGGCCTGTATTAGCTGGGAAGCTAAGCACGTTAAAGAAAACCGTATTAGGATCATTATTGGCACCTTGAAATATTACTTCTCCATCCAAGTTAAGATCGCTACTCAAATAACCTTGATGTATTAGGTTAGCAATATTTCCTGAATTTGTTGGTGCTTGTAAAACCTCAAAAAATATCGGATTATTATCATTATTTCCTCCTTGCATGACCACTTTCCCATCTGAATCGCTATTGCCACTCCACATTTGCATGGTGTTTGAATTCAAGACAAACTGTGCATGACTTCCCCATGTATTTTGGTTAGGGTCTGTAAAGTCAACCATTGTGGTGGTGGCTAAATTTACTGCTTGAGCGGTCATCACTCCTAAGTGATTTCGGTGTCTAACAGCCACATAATATTCATCTGTTGGAGCGTCAAAAAGGACTGCGCTAAATCCGTCTACATCAACAATATCTCCATCTCTTTGGATTAAGGCAGCTCGAGTACTCAATATTTGGGCAGCATTATTCTTTGAACGCAATTCCACTAATACCCAATCAACTACCGCATTAATCCCCTGTTGATTTAAAACTGATTGGGAGGTTTGTTCGAAACCATTATGATTAAAATTGGAATTGTTACTGTAAGGATTATTTAAGGGGATTAAGTTTTCTTGTCTTAGGTGATCTGTCATTAAAGAGGAGCCGTTTTGATAAGCACCTTTCAAATAGGCTCTTAAATTGAGCGCTACATTAGATGGTACGATAGTAGTATATGCGCTATCTTCATCGTCCTCTGATTGATCGCCATTATCATTATTCGGGTTAGAGTCTACATCATTTTGATTGGCTGCTGAAACTTGAGCAACATTCATAAAACTAGCTGGTTCATTAGCTGTTACACAAATTTCTAATTCTTCCTTTTCTCCAGAAGAAAGGCTTCCAACTGTCCAAGTTGAATTAGATAATGAGTAGAAACCTGTAGAAGTAGAATGATTTTCATAATCTACTTCACTTGGTAATTGGTCATATACCTCTACTCCTGTTGCGGTATCTGGGCCAACATTTTCTACCACTATGGCATAGCAAAACTCCTCCTCTACAGAAATGGTTGATTTTGTTTCTAAGTATGCGCAATCTCTAACTGGGATTAAGTCATTAGTATTTCCTACCACAACTGTTACTTTTATTTGATCTGATTGAGTGCCATCAGCGCTATCAACCGTATATAAGAATTCATCTATCCCTTGATATCCAAATGGAGGCGTATAAATAACTTGATTATTTTGTAATAAAACAGTTCCGTGGATGGGCGCTAATACTATGCTTAGGGAAGATGCATTTTCAGCAACATCATTAGCTAATACATCCATTGTATAAGAGGGAGCTGGAGAATTAAAATTGGTATATACTGGGAAGTTTTGATAATCTTCACAAGCAAAAAATTCAGGGCCAGCATCACCTTCCACCAGTATTCTAAAATCTACAAATTGGCAGTCTTGTGAATTATTTTGATGGCATACTTCATAAGTAATTAGTTCCTGATATGGAGTATCCTCTGTGCCATCTGGGGTATAGGTAAATGTGCCACCACCATTAGATACCAGATCTCCATGTGATGGGCCAAAGATAATAGTAGCTGAATTACCACTATTAAAGTCATTGTCTAGTAAGTTAATTTCTATGGAATTTTGAACTCTTTTAGTTAATTCTAAGTCTATGGACGTTTGGCCTAATAAACTTAGGGGCATTAATATTATAATTAACGCCATTTTAAATGTTAATTTCATTTGGTGTGTGTTGTGTCTTAAGATGTTATAAATATTAAAAACAAAATGAATAGATAATAGTATTTCTACTTAATTTTCAGTGATTTATAGATTTAAAGGCGAGACGGCAAAGATACTATAAAATAAAATAAAAAGGGAAATTCTTTTAATTATTGAGGTTTAGGCTTAGGGATGGAAGTGGTATGTGGCGTGATGGGGCAGCTTACGGAACTTAGGCAACTGACGGCTGGCCCGCAGGGCAGACTAAGGTGCCTTAGTGAAGTAGCTGACACATAGCCACATAAGAACGGACAGCCCGACCCTTTCTAATTTTTCATTCGTGGGCGCACACAAAGGTAGCGCCCCTACGATCGAATGAAAAATTAGAAAGGGGAAGCCCCAAATTAATCATAAAATTTGGCTTATAATACGTTTTATCTTTGTTTAATAATGGGGCATTCGGCGGTATAGTAGGAAGCCGCCTTTTTGATCTAAGAATTGAAGATCTTGGTATTTGGCTATTTTATGTTTTTTTGTAGACTTGATAATGAAGTAAGCTGGCTGATCAATTGGGCCTTCGAGTAACCATTCTTTGGATCTGCTTTCTGGATTGAATTGGGCTTGTTTGTCGAAGTAAAAGTAAGGGACATAGCTTTTATATCCGAAAGTGCTTGTGTAGACTGGCTGGCCTTTGAGTGATTCAAAAAAAGCGATGGCGGGGCCTTGTGAATAGCTTTCAATTTTGGGCACTATAAACTGTAGGGCTAATAGTAGCATCAGCGCTAAACCAAAGGCTAAAGACATCAAACCTTCCAAAACTTTTTCTTGTTTTATCCATTTGATTGCGACTATGATGGCTGCAAAATAAAATAAGCCGATTAAGGAAATCCATAAACTCCAATGGACATCTGTTTTTAAGCAAGCGACTGCGAAATCGTCTTGAATAAATCGGTATAGTTTTTCTTTGAAGGTGCCTACTACAGGCAATAGACTAATCGCTAAGGCCAATATGCCTCCTATACCGATCAAAAAATATTGGACATAAGGCAAAAGTTTTTGCTTACCTTGCCAAAGGTCGTGTACGTATAAGGCGGCTAGGTAAGAGAGCGGCAAATAGGCCATAGAGGAGTAATGAACGATCTTAGTTGTGACTATGGTAAATAAAATCATCACTACCCAAAATAAGCACAGCATCCATCGTCTCATATCTAATGGCACCTCTTCGTATTTGCGAAAAAAGCTGGGTAATGCAAAAATTGACATGGGGAAGCAGCCAAAAAACACTACCACAAAATGATAGTAGAAGCCTTGTTGATGCCCTGCTACTGGATTCCTAAATAAATCAATTTGATAGACAATGAACTGATAAATAAAATCGGTACCATTGACTATAATTTCTGGAATATACCATATTGCAGCAGTCGCCATAATGGAAAAAGCGAAGGCCAAAACATGCAACAAATTAATTTTTAGACGAAAGCGATTAATTACTAAATAAACTGCGAATGTTAAGAATAATAAAAGGAAACCTACTGGGCCTTTGGTCAAAATTGCTAAGCCATTAGCTATGCCTGCGGCTATTGCGAAATTCAGTTTAGCTTCCTCTATGGTTCTTATCAGAAAATAAATGGAAAGGAAAATAAAGTAATTAAAGACGGGGTCTATAATGCCTGACTTAAAGTATAAATGTGGTAATAAGGAGCCAAAGTAAAGTAATGCCCAAATAAATCCAAAATGAGAGGAGTGATGCCGTTTTCCTAAGCAATAAAGTGTCATTAAGGTAATTAGTCCGAAGATGGCATCGGGTAGTCTGGCTGCATACTCCCCTACTCCAAGGAGTTTCATACTCAGTGCTTGTAGCCATATAAATAAGGGCGGTTTTTCATAAAAGGGCGCAAAGTCTATTTGTACTTGTAAGAAATTATTGGTCAGCAGCATTTCTCTCGCGCATTCGGCAAAGGTAATTTCATCCCAATCGAATAGGTGTACCTTTCCTAGGAATAAAAAAAAGAATAGGCTGGCTATTAGCAGTATTGGCCAATAATAGTTGGGGGTAATTTTCATTATTGTAAGCTGTCAGGCCATCAAGAAACCAAATTCTTGGAGGCGATTTTTGAATTTTAGTAAGTGTGCGTCATCTACTAAGATGTGAAAACCTTCTGCTTTTAGGGTAATTTTTTGAAGGACGGGATCTTTGGCGATCAGTTGACGAAGCTCTTTATTAGATTCAGGAATTTGGAAAATACTGTAGTGATCTATGTCAATGAGCGGATCAATTTTTTGGCGAATTTCATCAAAGAACTGTTCCCAATTGGGCGGTAATTTTACTTTGATAGATTGCTTGAACAAACTAATTTTATCTTCTAATTCTTTTTTATTTTTGGTGCCTTTTAGAAAGAAGGTATAATTGGTACGATAACGATTAGGACTTACTTTGTCGGTATAGGGTTCTAATATAATAGGGGCTGTAAGATCGCTTTCATCTATCGTGATGGTTAAGGAATCATCAGAAAGAGAGATAGAAGAATTAACAATGGCATCGGGCAGTTCATACTCCTCAGTATTGCCTATGACATAGTTGCCAAAATTATTGAGTCGGATATACTTTAGGCCATCATAAGGCGATTGTGCGGTGATACCCATTTCGCTTGTGTCGGGCGCATCGTAGGTCACGTCTAATAAGCCATAAGCCGAAAATAGAAAAAAGGTACCTTTAAGGGTAGGCAAGACTAATGATTTATGATATCTATGTGCTTGTATATACTCGTAGTCTTTGAGGGTTCCTTCATCCGTTTTGATGTTTACGCTATAGTATAATTTTTCTTTGGCATCAAAGTCATCTACTGGTTTAATTTCGTAAAAATTGTACTTGATGAAAGTCTCTATATTTTCAATGCTGACCCATTGGTTAAGTGGTAGTTTTTTGAGAATAGAAAATAGATCTTTTTCAATACTTTTTCTGCCATATTTATTAACACTTCCTGTACCATAAAGATAGGTTAATATGCCATGTGTGCTATCAAAATATTTCAAGTAATTTTGATGGATTAGGTTTTTAGTTTTTTCAACGGCATCGGCAAAACTTTGTGGCTTAGATTCCGTCAAAATTAAGGCGGCCAATAGAGCCGTTCTGAGAGAATTTAAATCTTTATTTGGAGTGTCTTCATAGAATTCTTTCAAACTCAATTTTTGGCGCATTTTCCTAACACTTCCTGCTTGAGGTTTTTTCTTTTTTGTCGCTTTGATTTCATTTTGCTGGACATAAGAAATAATTCTTGACAATTCTAAAAAGATAGCTGATTCTCCTAAGTGCATATAGGGCATTTTTTCAATCTTGTCCAGCGGCACTAACTCCGCTCCCTCTGGTCGGTCAAAATATTTCACAACGACTCTCCGTATAAGCATAGGTATTAAAAGCGTATATTGTTGATCTCTCCACCATCTATTCTCGATTATTTCAAAAACTTCATAACCACTTTTAAGCGATAATTTATATTCGGTCCTTCTGTAATAATTATTTTGACGTGATTTATTACAGATACTAATGTTCAGCATTTTTTCAATATCCTTATAAGTTAATTGATTATGCCAAATTAACTCTTTGAATACCACTTTGACATCAGGAGGCAAAAAATCTAAAAAAGCATTGAATAATTTTTTGCTGGCATAAGGAATAGCTAATAGTGTACACTTTTGTTTTTTATTTAAACTTTTGGATGCCACTAAACTTACTTCTTTTGGACTTGCTCCTTCTTTTATACATAAGTCTTCATGCTTTGCAATAAAGTTACGACTTTTCATAAATCGATTATTCAAGGCATTTACAGTATAATGTCCTTCAAAAAAGTCTCTTATTTCTCTAAACACTTTACGATTAATCATTGTGCTAAATTTCAAAATTTACGCTAAAATAAAATCTATATCTTCTTCACTCATGGACTTCAAGGAAGTACCATCAGAGGAAATCACATTATCAAATAGCTCTTTTTTAAGCTTTTGTAATTCTAATATTTTTTCTTCTATCGTTCCTTGTGTAATCATTTTATAGGCCAATACTTTATTTTCTTGTCCTATTCGATGTGCTCGATCTATGGCTTGATTTTCAGCAGCTACATTCCACCAAGGATCAAAAATAAAAATGGTATCAGCTGCCGTCAAATTCAAGCCTGTGCCGCCTGTCTTAAGCGTCATCAAAAAGACTCTACAATTGGGATCTGTTTGGAAACGCTGCACCAAACTTTGACGATCACGAGTAGCACCTGTCATGCTTACAAACTCAACGCCCATATTATCTAATTGCTCCCCAATCAATTCAATACCCGCTAAGAAATTAGCAAATATCAAGGCTTTATGCCCATTCGCAATCACATCTAATAATTGCTCTTCTAATAATTGTCGCTTAGGAGAAATAATTTTACCATCGCTATATTGTTCTGGAGTAGAAGCAATTTGTCGCAACTCACTCAATGCTTGGAAGATAAAAAAACGAGATTGATCCATTCCTCTTGAAGCAATGGATTCTTCGATAGCTGCCTTATAGAAAGAACGCCTTTCATGATACAGTTTGCTTTGTGCTTCCGACATTTCTACGTGTAGTGTCTGCTCAATTTTATCGGGCAAATCCTTCAAGACATTTTTCTTCAAACGACGCAAGATGAAAGGATAGATTTTTTTGCGCAATTGCTGAATAGCATTCTTATCATTATTTCGTTGGATCGGATGAATATAATTTTCATTAAACTTCTTCAAAGTCCCAAACATGGCAGGATTGAGAAAACGGAAAAGCGAATACAACTCTCCTAAGTTATTTTCAATCGGCGTTCCACTCAGCGCCAAACGATGTTTAGCATTGAGCAACATAGCCGCCTTAGTTGTCTGGGCTTGAATATTTTTGATGTGTTGAGACTCATCTAAAATCACGTAGTGAAATTCGATTTCTTTCAATTTTTCGATCTCGCTACGCATCGTTCCATAAGTAGTAAAAATCAAATTAGCCTTAACTGCTTTATCAATATTTCTACTGCTACCATAAAAAGTAAACTTACTCAATTGAGGCGCAAATTTCTCTACTTCATTATTCCAGTTAAATAACAAACTCCTTGGCATCACTATCAAACTTGGCTTCTTTTCGCCTGGATAATCTGACGCCAAAATAGCCAATGCTTGTAAGGTTTTACCTAAGCCCATATCATCTGCTAAACAACCACCTAATTTATTGTCATGCAAATATTTTAACCACTTATAACCGTCTTTTTGGTAAGGTCTTAAGTCCGCTTTGATCTTAGGCAATCGATAACGCTTTTTGCCAATGGTATTAAAGCCTTCAAATATTTCTCTGGATTTAGTAAATGCTTTAGACTTCACTTTTTCTTCTATCAGATCATCCACTAAAGGCAAGTCAAAAAAGCTAACTTGTACCTTCTTTCCCTTCTGCTTAAAGATGCGTTCTAATCGCTTCAAATAAGCTTCATTTATTAAGGCATGACGACCATCATTTAAACGCACATATTTATTCTTTCTAAACTGCTTAATCACCTCAAATAAATCTATTTTTTCTCCTTCAAAGTCTAACTCCACCTCCCCTTCTAAAAAATCAATTCCAGAGGATAAATTCACATTCAAATTTGGCTTAACAGCAGAGATTTTATAGGACTTTAATTTCTCTGCACCAAAGACTTCATAATGTAATAATAATTCAGGCAACTCATTATAAATAAACTCACTCGCAATCTCCTCTGGAATAATAAATAAATCATTCTCTAACACTATATCAATTCGGTCTGTTTTCTTTCTTTTAGGCGTATGTTTTTTAAGCAATTTCGCAATCGTTCCAATCACTTCTTCTAAAGTTTCTTGCTCCACATATTTAATCACCACCTCTCGCTCTAACTCATTAATTTCTGCAAAACGATATAAATCAAATTGTTCTAATACACTCACATCCATATTGGGTAAAACTTGCCCCACTCGCATAAATAAAGCATTGTCTACATCCACCTTATCAAATACCAAAGCTGGCTTTGCATAGATTTTATCTTCACTTTCTCGAACCTTAAAATCTTGATAAATCAGTTCTATATTATCCAAATAATTATACAATAAGGAAAGAAAAATAGGAATATCAAACTCTTTAATTTCTGAATTAAAAAACGACAAATGCTCAAAGCCACTACTCAATGGATGAATCTCAATAATCGCCTGATCTACTAAAGCTGTATTCTCATTAATCAATTGGAGTTCATCATAAACCTTGGATTTAAAAGCCAATTGAATCTTCGATTGCCAAACAGCTACTCTACTCGCCAAACTTCCTTCCTCCTCCACTTTTTCTTCTAATATCACCCGAATATGCCCTATCCCTGATGAAAATTTCAAAGCACGCATATTTTCATCCACCACATTATTCACCAATCGCAACTGCTCAATCAAATAATCATGCTCCGAAAGATATAATTGATTAGTCGGCCGATCCCAATCAATTACAAAACTATCTTTATCTTGAATCTGCTCTATTGATCGTAATAAATTTCGCTCCGCCCCACTATATGCCAAATAATTAAATTCTAATTCCTCTCCTTTAGCATCCACTACTTTCAAATAAGATAGATGCTCCTCAAATCCAATTTGAAAAAATACCTTCGTTTGCTTTTTAGTCTTCGTCTCTAAGCTTCTTTTTCTCCTAAAATGCTCAAAAATGCCATGCTTTTCCATCTCACAAAAATAGAGAATCAAACAAGATTAATGAAATAGTTGAAGGCGTTTTTTTAAGACTCTACCCAACTTATAATTTATCTACCATTTTTTTCAGATTTGCCTTCGTCTTGATGATTTTCATTTTATGTCTATAATCTCTATTAAATATCTCCTGAGACATCTTAAAATATGTAGCTAATTTTCTAATACTATTTTTAGATAAGCCTTTCTGATAATTCAATATTTTAGAAACTGTTGATTTCGACAAACCTAATATTAGCCCTAAATCCTTAGCTATTAGCTTGTGATCTTTCATCAAAGATTTTAAGAGCTCTATCGGATCTAACTCATCAAAAGTATTATGATCATCATCCCATTTCTCTATTAAAACCGTTAAAAGCTCTATTTCATCCCGCATTGATTTATCATCAGCTATTAATAGCCCTTCTAAAAGATCACAATATTCAAAATACTGCTTCTTCGATTTAATAACAGAATACTTTAATACTTCCATAACTTTTTACTTAATAATCATTAATAGTATATTGCTTATTACTCTTGCACAACTTATCGTATTCAGCATGGGTTCCTATCCAATTTATATAAAGATGTAAATTATTCTCACCAAAATAATAAGTACAAATAATCCTATAATTATTACCTCCTACATCAAAAATCACGCGTTTAGATCCACCTCCTAATATATCTACATTGGCATTGCTAAAAGTTGCACGAATATCATTTGGATTCTCCCAATCAGCTCCTCGAATCTTAGTTAAGAAATCTATAAATGTATTTCTCCTAAGTGAATTTCTTTCCAAATAATCCCTAATAGTTTGCTTTTTAATTAAATGTACTCTCATAATTCAAACGTCAAAATACAAAATTTGTTTCACAAAAGGAAACCAATGTTTGAAAAAATTTAAAAGCTTTTTTCTTTAGGGCGCATCCCTTCGGGTCAGGCTGTCCGTTCTTATGTGGCTGTTCAGCAGCTACTCCACTAAGGCATACTTGTCTGCCCTGCGGGCCAGCCTGCGTCTGCCTAAGTTCCGTAAGCTACTTCTCGACGCCACATACCACTACCATCCTTTGCGCATTTTTGGTTAATTGGGAAATTAGTGTATTAGTTGATTAGTAAATGAGTTCTTGATCTCTTCAGTAAATCAAAAATGTAGGGGCGATCCTTGTGGTCGCCCAATCTGGGCAATCATCTTATTATAAACGATTAATC
>JAHDDN010000184.1 GCA_020629335.1 Chitinophagales bacterium
GACCATCGACCATCGACCATCGACCATCGACCATCGACCATCGACCATCGACCAATTAATACCGTCTTTTAAACTTCCCCAAATTCCTCAGCAACTCCCAATCCTGTTCATTCTTCAATAGAGCACTGCTGTGAGGAGGCATTTCTTCCCCCCATTTAATATGGTCTAAATTCTCTGGGATAATACCTTCCATGAGAAGGAGTTTGATCCAGTCGATTAGCTCGCTGGTGGAAGGTTTTTTCTTGACACCTTTCACCTCTCTAATACTATAGAAAGCCTTCATGGCACTTTTGGCCATCTCTTCACTTAAATCAGGATAATGCACGTCAATGATTTGCTGCATCGTCTCTTTTTCGGGGAAACGGATGTAGTGGAAAAGGCATCGACGCAAGAAGGCATCAGGCAATTCCTTTTCATTATTAGACGTAATAATGATGATCGGACGATGCTTGGCTACTATCGTTTTTTGTAGCTCATAGCAGTAGAATTCCATCTTGTCCAATTCCAATAATAAATCGTTGGGAAACTCAATATCGGCTTTGTCGATCTCGTCAATAAGGAGGACGACTTGCTCGTCAGATTCAAAGGCCTCCCATAATTTGCCTTGCTTGATGTAATTGGCAATATCGTGTACTCGCTCCGAACCCAATTGAGAATCCCGCAAACGAGAAACCGCATCATACTCGTACAAACCTTGCTGAGCGATGGTCGTAGATTTAACATACCAAGTGATGATCTTTTTGTCTAAAGCCTTGGATACTTCATGCGCTAAAAGCGTCTTACCCGTTCCAGGTTCTCCCTTGACAATCAATGGCTTTTGCAGATGAATAGAAGCATTCACTGCCACTTGTAATTCGCGCGTAGCGACATATTTTTCGGTTCCTTGAAATTGCATAGTATTTTATGTGTGTGGTTTATACTGTTTTACTTTGTCCCTTGTGATGAGCTAAGGCCAAACGAAGTTTGAAATAAGGAATTTCCTCATCCAAGTATTCAAACAAATCTTTTATCTTTTCTGGTTCACCTAAGTCTTCATAGGCCTTTTGAATACGCACTAACTCATCCTTGCTGACATATTGTAGGATGTCGATAGGATAGCCATTGGCATATAACTTAGCCAAGTGAGAATAAATGGTTGTTGGGTTCAAATTACGTTCAGAAGCCATGGATTCTACGCTATGCCCAGCCTTGTATAATTCGTAGGTCTGTACAAAAGTACTACCTTTGATTTTGTGTCCTTCTTGTGCTTTAGAAGAAATATAAGTACGGATACGTTCAATAAAAATCTCTCCATACTTTTGGAGTTTGACTGCCCCCACCCCTTTGATATGACTCATCTCTTCGGGAGTAGTAGGGCGCTCACCAGACATCTCCTTTAAGGTCGCATCACTGAAGACCACATAAGGCGGTACCCCATCTCTAACGGCAATATCCTTACGCAACTGACGCAATACTTCAAATAGCTCCTCATTGATAACTGTTTGCTTGCTCTTTGGTTTCGTTTTTTGAGCACGTTCTTTAATTTTATCCTTGATGGCTTGTAATTGGACTAACTCCACTTTGCGACCATCGAATAAAACTCCTTTACTAGCTTCTGTCAGTTTTAATACATTACCCTCATGGAAAGCCAATTCTACTAAACCCAAATGAACGAGTTGTCTGAGGTATTGCTCCCAATCATTATAACTGATGTCTTTACCAGCGCCATAAGTTTTGATTTTATGCCAACCATTCTTTAGAACTGCTTGTCTGGTAGAACCTCTCAGGACATCAATCAATAAATTAGTACCCACTTTTTGATTTAATCGAGCGATAGCGGAAAGTGCCTTTTGAGCAATCACTGTCCCGTCAAATCGCTTAGGAGGATTTTTACAAATATCACAATTATTGCAGTGATCTGTTAAGGTTTCCCCGAAATAACTCAGTAGGATTTTTCGTCTACAAGTCAGTGCATCT
The DNA here is from genome assembly GCA_020629335.1 of Chitinophagales bacterium. Next base: position 1,957 of record JAHDDN010000184.1, read on the forward strand.
GCATACTGTAGCATGCGATTTAGCTTATTTTCGTTGACGTCTTTTTGTTTGCTATCCTCAAAAAAACGTCTGAGTGTAATCACATCCCCATAGCTATAAAATAAGAGGGTGTCACTTTTTAAACCATCCCGTCCAGCACGGCCAATCTCCTGATAATAACTTTCGATATTTTTTGGCAAATTATAATGAATCACCCATCGCACATTGGACTTGTCAATACCCATTCCAAAGGCAACAGTCGCACAAACAATCGGCATGGTATCATTGATAAAAGCCTCCTGCGCATTAGAACGCAATGCGCTCGGCATACCCGCATGATAGCAACCTGCATTAATACCTTGTGCTTTTAGCTTTTGAGATAAATCCTCTGTGGACTTACGACTCAAGCAGTAGATAATACCCGATTGATTAGGGCGAGCTTTAATGAAATTGAGAATTTTTTTGAGCTTATCACGTCCTGGCTCTACACTCAAACTCAGATTAGGTCGATCAAATGAATCAATAAAATATTCAGGATTTTCGATTTTCAATTGATCAGCGATATCCTTACGAGTCATTTTGTCAGCGGTGGCTGTCAAAGCAATTAAAGGCACATCAGGAAAAGACTTCTTTAAGTAGTGTAATTGCGTATACTCGGGACGAAAATCATGGCCCCAAGCACTAATACAGTGGGCCTCATCTATCGCAAATAAATTGAGATTTAACTTTTGCAAAAAGTAGTAGAAGTTCTTTGTTAAGAGCTTTTCAGGAGAAGCATAAACCAATTTTAGTTGTCCATTAATTGCTTGATTTTCTATCTCATACTGTTGAGAAGAAGTCAATGAACTATTAATATAAGCCGCAGGAATACCATTTGATTTTAATGCTTCTACTTGGTCCTTCATCAAGGAGATCAAAGGAGAGATAACGATACAAACTCCCGCCTGAATAATGGCAGGTATTTGGTAACAAATAGATTTGCCACCTCCTGTAGGCATTAAAACTACACTATCCTTCTTATCCAATACACTTTGGATAACTTCTTGCTGCATGGGTCTAAAGGTTTCATAACCAAAGTACTGTTTAAGGGCTTGTTGAGCAACGTCTATATTCATATTGAAATTTTTGAAAAAGGGTACATTTGAAATATGCCCCCTAATAAGTAAGCAATTAAAAAGGATGGGGTAAAAACCAATAAATACTAAATAGGAGTGTAAAGATAAGAATTCTTAACTTAGCCCCAAAGTTCATTAAATATTATGTCGAGACACAAGTATTCAGTTCTCCTTATATCTATCTAGAGACGTGTATTTGCGTCTCTTAATCGAAGAAAGCAGATAAAATGAAAAAGCAAAGCATCCACCAACATCCCATCACCAAAGTAAATAACAACAAGCACATTAGCACATTAGATCACATTGCCGTAGAAGAACCTGTTGAGATGCGCTTAGAATACTGGGAGGAAGAAGCCCCAAAAGCCAAAAGCATCTCCATTACCATGCGTACCCCAGGAGAAGATTTCGACCTCACATTAGGTTTCTTATTTACTGAAAATATCCTCACTAATATCAATCAAATAACGGCCATTAAGCATTGTGGATTAAGCCCTAATGGCGATTCAAGTCAGAATGTGGTCAAGGTATCCTTAGCCCCTGATCATGCGATCGACCTCCAAAGCTTAGAACGACATTTCTATACGAGTTCAAGTTGTGGAGTATGTGGCAAAACCTCCATAGAAGCTGTCAGCGTTGCTAACTGTCAGCTCACTCTCAAAGATGAACTCCAACTAAAGCCGTCTGTCTTACATCAAATGCCGCTTGCCTTAAGAGAAGCTCAAAGCGTATTCGATCAAACTGGCGGATTACATGCCGCAGCCTTATTTGATTTGAATGGAGAATTTATCCGTTTGAGAGAAGATGTAGGCCGACACAATGCCTTAGACAAGCTAATTGGTTCCTTTTTCAGAGAAAATCAAGTTCCTTTGTCAAACAAAGTATTGTTGTTAAGTGGAAGAATCAGTTTTGAATTAGTGCAAAAAGCGCTGATGGCAGGCATTCCCATTATTGCAGCGGTAGGAGCACCCTCCAGTTTGGCTATTTCCTTAGCAGAGGAGTCAGGTATTACACTCATCGGTTTTTTGAGAAACAATCGTTTTAACATATATTGCGGAGCACAAAGAATTAGCCATGAAAATTAGAATCAAAGAAAACAGCCTTCGATTAAGGCTCACTAAATCTGAAGTTGAAACATTCGCCAAAACAAGCACCTTCAGCCAACAAATAGCTTTTGCTCCCGATAGCCAACTCACCTACACCATTGAAGCTTCTGCTGATATAAAAGAACCAATAGGACTGTTCAATGGCTTAGAAATCAAGGTCTTAGTCCCAATCACCTTAGCCAAAGAATGGGTTAATAGCAAACAAGTAGGCTTTGAAACACAACAACTCATTTCAGAGGAAAACTACCTGAAAATCCTAGTAGAAAAAGACTTTGCTTGCCTAAAACCCAGAGCAGGAGAGGAGGAGTCAGACAACTATCCCAACCCCTTATCATAATTTATTATGTAGGGACGTTGCACTGCAACGTCCACCTTTTGTAACATCCACTAAGTTTTATAATTTACTTCACCAAAGTATACCCCAAACTCAGCTGAATTAGATAGTTATAAGACTTTGTCGTCTCCAGCTCAAATGTTTGGTTTAAGAAAGGAGATAAACCATGTTGATAACGAAGCGAAAGATTCAGACCACTATAATGGTCGTATTCCAAGCCAATAATTCCACCTAACTCTAAACTCTCGTAGTTTTCCATATCTTGCACATGCGTCCCATCATCTACCTTCGCTCCTAATAGAAGATTGGCAGCAATACCCGCATGAATATTGATTGACTCAGAAAAATAATATTTCCCCAATAGAGGAATGCTCAAGTAATTCATCGTACTCTTACTCGTAATCGATTGATTAGCAACACTAATTATTACTTCATGTCCTTGTTTAGAAAAAAGTAATTCACCTTGCAAAGCGAATTTATTCGATAAAAAATGATTGGCATAAATTCCAGCATGAAAAGCTAATAAAGGAGACTTTTCTGATATTAATGTTTGTTCATCTAAAATAGCATTGGAAAGATTTAAACCAGCTTTAAGGCCGATGTTAAAACTTTTTTGATTGTCAGTAGGTGTTTTCTCAGGACTTATTTGAGCGATAACAATGCCGTTAGCAAATAGCATTATTAATAAATAGACTATGAACTTTTTCATAATTAATTGGTCATTTGGTAAAAAAAGAGGTGTCTAACAGCCTAAAACTTCCTATAGCAGTGGAAGCACACTTAGTTTAGCTGTTTTAATTCTGTAGGTTGAATATTGGAAAAGGGTTGTGCATGTTTATGCCATTAACAAAATTAATAAAAATATATGAAACAAAGTCAAGTAATGATAAAAAAATAAAATGCTTATTTAAAACTAAAGATTTACTTATAGATACAAGAGTTTTTCTTTTAGTTATGATTTAATATTCCCCCCCAAAAATATTTTTTCTGTTTTTTAATGACGCATATTCCCATCATATAAGTAATTCTGCCCAATTGCTTAAGCCCAAAATAAACCATCCGATATTGTTCGAGAACTTTTATTGATCTATTTATATTACCAACTTTAAAAATTAAGCTTTAGCTTTGCGATTCTAAAAAACAATAGAGAACTCATTTAAAGTTTTATGATGAAGCTGAAAATGAGGTAATTTTTCGTAGTTCAAGGCATTTTTGAGGTTCATAGCAGAGCTATGGGCCGATAAAATAACGCAGAAATACGTAAAATTAACTATTTCCCAAGCCAGCAGAAAAACTTTAAATGAGTTCAGAATGATAGAAGTAGAATTTATATCAGTATTAGAAGAATTAATAGCCGAAGAGACTCAATGGCGTAAGATAGCCGTTCAAGGCTTAGATCTAAGACCTTATGCAGAGCAACTCAAAAAAATCGATATTAAAGATTGCATCTTCTTAGGCTGCGATCTGGAGAGAGACCTATATTTATATCTCATTAATAATGAAAATGAATTATTCCCAGAGTTAGACGTCCCTTTCAAAATTTATCGATCAGTTCTCTATACCAAAGAGGATCTTTACAACCATTACGATCCAGATAATCCAAGTAGCTATGAACTAAGTACGGACTACAAAATATATAAACACTTCGTTGACAATGGAAAAGGAGAACCTAATACCATTCATGAATCACTAGTACGACGACTACACGATCACTCCATTACCGATGCTTTAGATGACTTCTTAGAACGATGGGGTGGGGGATCAGAAAAAATAATCGCCATTATGGGCGGACACAGCCTATCCCGTAATGACGAAAACTATCGAAAGTCAGCCTTAATAGCCAAAGCATTAAGCGAACAAGATTTTATGATGATATCAGGTGGAGGGCCAGGAGCAATGGAAGCCACTCACTTAGGCGCTTGGTTTGCCTATCGCAGTACGGAAGAATTAGACGAAGGCATTGCTATGCTATCAGAAGCCCCCTTATATAATGATGAAAAATGGCTTTCCCAAGCCTTTAAAGTAATGGAGCGCTTTCCCTTAGGCCCCAGTAAAATAGATAGTATCGGCATTCCAACTTGGTTATATGGCCATGAACCGCCAACCCCTTTTGCTACACGAATCGCCAAATACTTCGCTAATTGTGTTCGAGAAGAAGGACTCTTAGCCCTTGCCAAAGGAGGAATAGTTTATGCTCCAGGAAGCGCAGGCACCATACAAGAAATTTTCCAAGACGCTGCCCAAAATCATTATAAATCCTACGCAATCGCGAGCCCAATGATTTTCCTAAACACCGATTATTGGATCAACAAAAAACCAGTTTATCCCATACTAAAAGAACTCGCCGAAGGCCATGAATACGCCGATTGGCTCAGCATACACGACGAAACTGCAGATGTTATATCAGCCATACACGCCTTCCAAAACAGGATAGTCACCTAAGGCTTTTTATCCTCGGTTTCATCCTCTTTTGGCTTCGCTTTTTTAAGCTTACCATGCTTTCTAAGCACCTGAGTCAACATCCATTCAATCTGCCCATTCACAGACCGAAATTCATCCGCAGCCCATTTTTCAATAGCCCGATGCGTTTCCTCATTGACCCGAAGCACAAAATTTTTCTTTTTCTTTTTAGCCACTAGCTAGTAAATTAATTGGTTGAATATTTTATAAACCCATAATCCCCATTCATAATTTGTTGTTCATAGTTCATCATTAATTTGGGGCTTCCCATGCGCTCGTAAAGACGAAGTGCGAAACACGAGACAATTCATCATTATGCATTTATCATTAATCATTCGCCGAAGGCGCATGGTCGGGCTGTCCGTTCTTACTCAGCTATTCAGTAGCTACTCCACTAAGGCATACTTGTCTGCCCTTTCAGGGCCAGCCTACGTCTGCCTAAGTTCCGTAAGCCACTTCATCACGCTGAGTACCACTACCATCCCTAAGCCTTCTCCCCTCATAGGGGAAGAGGGGTAACAACTACAAAGGATGAACAATAACGCTCATCGCTATGCGCTCATCACTACGTAAGCGTGCCCGCATTAATCACTGGACTCGTATCCTTATCAGAACAAAGCACCACCATCAAATTACTCACCATAGTCGCCTTGCGTTCATCATCTAACTCAATCAAATTCTTCTCTGAAAGTTGTTCCAAAGCAATCTCTACCATTCCTACTGCTCCTTCAACAATCTTCATTCTTGCAGCCACAATAGCAGTAGCCTGCTGACGCTTCAACATAGAATTAGCAATTTCCTGCGCATAAGCCAAATAACCAATACGAGCCTCCATGACACTAATGCCAGCAATCTCCAATCGCTCACTCAACTCATTTTCCAATGCATCATTAACCTCATTCACACCTGAACGCAAAGTAATCTCGCTCATCTCATCATCAAAGTTATCATAAGGATACATCCCTGCTAATTTTCTAACCGCAGCATCCGTTTGTACCCTAACAAAACTCTCGTAATTATCTACCTCAAAAGCCGCCTTATAGGTCTCTTCCACTCGCCAAACCAAGATAACACTAATCATAATCGGATTACCAATCTTATCATTCACCTTTACTCGTTCACTATCAAAATTCCTCGCTTTCAAGGTGATTCTTTGTCGTAAATAAAAAGGATTCGTCCAATAAAAGCCATTTTTCTTGACCGTTCCTCTATAATCTCCAAATAAGGTCAAAACCTTAGAGTCATTCGGATTTACAATCATAAAGCCCTTGGCAATCAATAATATAAATGGCGCTAACACAAGTGGTAAAGGATGTTGAAGTATAACTAAGCCAGCAATCATACTGCCCAATAAGACCAAAAATAACAACAACATCAGATAAGCAGAAATCGGTTGATTTGATTTTTCCATGATTTAAAATTTTTAAGGAGAATTGAAATATGATATCAAAATAGTATCATAATATTATCAAAATAAACCTACCTAATCCGCAATAAGTTCATTAACATTTAAATTAATTCCTATTTTCTCTCAACAAAACGTTCCAACGTGAATCAGTTTCTCAGTTTCCCAGTTTACCAGTTATTCAGTTTGTCAGTTATTCAGTTATTCAGTTTCCCAGTTTACCAGTTATTCAGTTTGTCAGTTATTCAGTTTCTCAGTTTACCAGTTATTCAGTTTACCAGTTTGTCAGTTATTTAAAAATCCTATCTTTGGAATATTGAAATACCACTCAATTATGCAATCAAAATCACTTATCTGTCTATTAATCGCTTACCTCATTCTACTCATCACTCATTTTGGCTACTACCCCAAATGGCAAAAACAAGATACTGAAGCTACGCTTTCTTGGGATGTGTCAGGATATTATATGTACCTACCTGCCACCTTCATTTACAAGGACTTAAAACAAGCCAACTTCCTTGAAGATATAGTCAAAAAATATAAGCCTACCCCCTTAGTACAGCAAGGATTCAGAGACAAAGAAGGCAACTTCATTATGAAGTACTCCTGTGGTCAAGCGCTACAATATGCGCCTTTTTTTTTCATTGCCCATGTATGGGCTAGTTTTTCTGACCAATACCAAGCAGATGGTTTCTCTTTCCCTTATCAGCTTTTAATATCATTGGGCAGCTTATTGATTGCTTTTATTGGTTTATTCTATTTGCGCAAAATTTTGTTGATGTATTTTGAGGATAGAGTAGTAGGTTTATCACTATTAGCCTTAGTATTAGGAACCAACTATCTGAATTATACAGCTATAGATGGGGCCATGACTCATAATAACCTATTCACATTATATACCTTGCTGATCTATTCAACGATCTCCTTTTATAAAAAGCCTAATGCTTTGAAAACCATTGCGATAGGAGCAATAATTGGCTTGGCAGCTTTAAGCCGCCCAACAGAAATTATTGCTTGCCTAATACCACTGCTTTGGGGAATAAATCCATTTAATAAGGAAGATAGACAAAGCCGTTTTCAACTCATCAAGGAAAAATGGTCTTTACTACTAATAGCAATATTTATCTGCGCTTTAATAGGCTCTTTACAATTCATTTATTGGAAATATGTTGGTGGAGATTGGATTATTTATTCCTATGAGGATCAAGGTTTTAGCTGGTTGAGTCCACATATAGCTAAAGGGTTATTTAGCTACCGTAGTGGCTGGTTAGTTTATACTCCAATTCATGTATTCTCTTTGATCGGTTTCTATTATCTTTATAAGCAGCAGCCATCTATTTTTAGTGCTTGTTTGATATATGCAATGCTATTTATTTACATCGCTTTTGCTTGGGATGTATGGTGGTACGGTATGTCTTTTGGCCAACGAACAATGGTACAAACTTACCCAATAATGATGTTTGCATTTGCTAGCTTTATAAGGCATTTATTGACGCTTTCTAATTCTTGGAGGCTTGTTTTGGGCGGCTTAATGATGCTTATGTGTATCTATAATCTTT
>JAHDDN010000185.1 GCA_020629335.1 Chitinophagales bacterium
ACTAAGTTCCGTAAGTCGCTGCATGGACGCCACATACCACTTCTATCCCTATGCGAATGTATTGCTTGATGGCTTAGTTAATATTAGTTTATTAGTAGCTGTAAATAAGTGGATTTTTTAAAGCAATGGCTTATTGGCTAAATGGTTTAAGTGCATAAAGTGGCTCTGGGGCTATTTAGTAATGAATGAGGATTAATACTTAGCCTCCTTCAGCTAAAGCTTCAGGCCAGTAAAGCATTCCGCAATTTTGGGTCGTTGCTTTTTTCCCGACTTGCGAAGGCTTGTTCTAATTTTTAAGGATTCCCTTTCAAGTGATTCTTTCACTTCGTTCAGAATGACAGCTTTTTTCGAGTTTTTTCGGTTAAAACGTTGCAACGTTCACAAAGTTTTAACGATAAAAATCGGCTTAGGGATGGGAGTGGTATGTGGCGTCGAGAGGTGACTAATGGAGCTTAGGTAGACGTAGGCTGGCCCGAAGGGCAGACAAGTATGCCTTAGCGGAATAGGAGCCGAACAGCCGCATAAGAACGGACAGCCCGACCCTTTCTATTTTTTTTTATGCGAGGGCGCACACATAGGTAGCGCCCCTACAGTTCGCATAAAAAAAATAGAAAGGGGAAGCCCCGTAACAACAATAAACTATGAATGATGAATTGGCTCGTGCTACGCACTCGCTTTTGCTGGCGCAGAAATAAGCCTATCATTCATTACAAATTGGTTTTGCTCGTGCTGTGTACTTGCTTTAAAATTTAATTACATTAAAACGTTTTTCAAAGGTACTGTTGTAGCACTTGACAATATAATTTCCAGAGGCATAGCCCTCAAGTGATACTGTAATTTTACCACCATCTGATATTGAAGTGCTTTGGATTGTTCTGCCCAAATTATCGTAAACTTCGATATTTACCCTATCAGAGGAAGCAGCAAGGGATTCGAGCTCTATATTAAAATGATTGTTAGTTGGATTTGGATATATCTTAATTCCATTCAATGAGACCTCAGATATATCAGTCTGCACATCTGTTTCAATAGTTACTGACTCTTCATAGGAGCAAACACCAGATGCCTCTTGTACCACAATTTCATAGGTTCCTGCACTTAAGTTAGTAAATTCATTATCGGTCACAAAGTTTTGTCCGCCATCTATACTATACTGATAAGTATTCAATCCTACTGAAGTATAAATCGTAATCGTCCCATCGTCCATGTCTTCAGAAGAGGTATTAGCCGTTACTATATAGGTATTGATTTCGCAAACTTCAACAGGAACAGTTGCTTCATAGGAACAGATCCCCGATGCATCTTGTACAACTATATTGTAATTGCCCACGGCTAGGTCGGGGAATACATTATCGGTCACAAAGTTTTGTCCGCCATCAATGCTATATTGATAGGGAGCGATTCCTGAAGTTGGATTGATTTCTATAGAGCCATTTGCGGTGACTACAGAAGACACGCTACTTGTTATAATATCTACTGTAGTAAATGTGCAGCTTTCAATAGCAATGGTCTCCTGATAAGAGCAATCTCCAGTAGCATCTATTATCAATACGTCATAATCTCCTGGAGCTAAATCGGTAAAGGTATTTTTCTCACTAAATGTTTGTCCACCATCAATACTGTATTGAAATGGACTAAAACCTGCATTTGTATAAATGGCGATCGCTCCATCGTTCGTATCCGTAGCAGTTAAATGGGATACATTGATATCTGCTGTAAACTCACAATCCGTTCCAGCAAGACAAAACACTTCTTCCGCCAGCGAACCGTAGTCACCATCATTACTTACAATAGTTACACCTAATGAATTTAAAACCTCAAAATAACCATCTCCTATGAGTCCGTCTCCATAAGAATCGTACACATAAAGTGTGTAGCAAGAAGTGTAATTCACACAAATATCTTCGCTATAGAAATCTAGACCACCTTCTAAGGCATCACTAGCTATGGTTTGATTCGCTCCTTGGTCATATAATTCCCAAGAAATTTCATAAGAATAAAAATCAGGGTTTATGACAAGTGTGATATTGCCCAAATTTGACTCCAGGTCTGAATCTGTCGTTGTGGTATCCGCATTATTCATCCAATTTTCATCCGATTGGTCGTTTACACTTAATAAGTTAACGGCGATTTCATTTTCGCCTTCTAGAAGATAGTCATCAATATTGACTCCAAGCACCGCTTGTCCTTGGTAAGCAATATCTACTTCTTCATAAAAAGTGCCTACGACAAGCCCATTAACCGCTACTTGAATGACTACACTATTGATGTTTTCCTCCCCATGATTAGTAATGATAATATCGGTTTCAACCTCATCATTGCAAAGAATATTTAGTTCTCCTACAGCTACTTCGCCATCCAATGAATGTATCTTACTTAGTACATAGTTTAAAGTATCATTGTTTTCATATTCATCCTCCATATCAGTAACGATAGCGGTGATGGTATAATCGCCAACGGCTGAAAAGTCTTGTGGGACTGTAAATTCATAATCAGCAGCACTAAAAGGCTCAATTGTTTCCGTAATATTGATGGTTTCTATCCATTCGTCGTCTACCAATAGCGTAATATCAAAATCGCTCATATCGTTTAAACCAGTATTGGCAATTCTTGCACTTACCAGTTCACTGTCACCCAAGCTAGCAGAAGATTGGGGTTCAATAATTGCTTCAACACTTAAATCAGAATTGGCTTTAACGTCTGCCCAAAAGGAAACCCATGGTCTGGCTTGTTTGATAGCCAATTGATCTTGAGCGGTTACCTTATACTCAATATCCATTGCAAAACCCTCTGCTCCTACCACATCATATAGCTCGGCAAATTCATCATGAATAACCGTTAGGTATTCTCTCATTTGATCCAAGTATTCTTGATCCATGACCAATTCGCCTGGATCAACTAAGTTAGACAGTCTTAAAACGAGGTATCCGGCTCCTTCATCTGGATTTTCGTATAACAAGATTTCCTCTGGCACTGAATTAGGATCAGGGTTGGTAATCAATGATTCTCCCACTTGAGTATTTAGATAAAAAGTGCTATCTGTTTCATAAATTGGGTCAATACTAATCCCTACCCCATTGGATTTTTCCTCTTGGAAATTAGGGTGACATAAGATTCCCATCGCTGCCAGAAAGTGATCCACGCGATAAAAATCTCTTTCCTCATATGCCCTAAAATTCCACATACTTGCATAAACTTGCTTAATGGATTTTTGGATATGCCCTTCATCTAAGTGTTGGGTTTTGGAGGTATATAATCCTGCCCCACTAAATCCAGGTAAATCTTCATTATTCGTACTGGAGCGACATCTAACAGCCGTCCCCTCTGGAAAATCATCATGCATAGCTTGTAAATCATCCAACATCCATTGCGGCATGGGAGCATCTTTAATGTCTCTTCTAAAATCTTCTAAACGATCAATACGAAAGTTGATATCCGTTTGGAAAGTAGGATTGTCTATCATGACTTGGGCCTCCTCGTAAAAATTGTTGAATTTCATGAATTCATCATAGTAATAAAATGGAATTCCAAAACCATCGGGTATCGTACCATCAGGAAACCCAAATGTCCTCATGGTCGCCACATTGGAACATTTAGCTCCAAAGGCAGTAGACATTTCAAACTCAATTGAATCTAAGGGTAAAATTTCGGTGATACTTAAGTCTCGAACTGGAAACTGTGGTTCTGTTGGCCTAAGCTCTTCATACCAGTCGTTCACTTCATCTAAAGTGGCTTCTCGTATTTGAAAGGTCTCATTTTCTACTTTATAATAAATATAACCGCCTAACAAATTGGCAATTGAATCAATGGATAAAGGATCTGCGATATATGCATTCGGAACATTATCTTGAATCGCTCTTAAGTTAACATGCGATAATGGCGTTTGTATAACAGAAGTGATGATTCCACCCACTCTGGGCAATGAATTCGGCAATTGGTCATATAGCACAATATCTCTTGACCCTGGGGTTTCACCGAGATCCTCCATATGCTTAAAGAAGCCATATCCTTCTGCTTCATGGAATGGTATATAATTGATTTCAGCGAAAACATCCGATTCTAAAACAACCTCTATTCTGGAATCTACAAAATCATCCGCATATTGGCTATTGTAAGTGGCTTCACTATTTTGCCCAATAAAGTGATTCATATTATTTTGTAGAAAAGGCATATTAGCCGCCAACAACTCATAGGTTCTTTGAGTTTCCTCAAAGTTGTAGGCATCTCCAAAAGAAAAATTAAATGAATAACTTCCAATTACCCCATTTGTCGAGATGTCGTTAGCATTAAAAACAATTTCTCCAGAGCTATCATCTCCCAAAACCGTTGCACCAATTGCATTGAAAAAAGAGGCATGAATAGTATAGGTATTGCTATTAATAAAATAGACTTTCGGCTCTGGAGTATCTCTATCCAAAATACCAAACTTAACATACAATTGTCCATCTAAAAATGGCGCCCAACCAACATTATTCACCGCAGCTAATTCCAAAAAAGTTTCAGCATCTGGTATGGAGGTAGATCCATCAATAAAATCAACCGGATCAGCAAAGTTGATCGGAGCATCTATAGGCATATTATTAAATTCTGTCACATCATCAATACCATCACCATCATAATCATCGGGACTCGCTATATCATGTTCTGTTACAGAATAATTCTCTAATGGATAAGCTCCGGCAGGATCAATAATCACCAAAGTTCCATCAACCCCCATCGTCATGGCAGTAGCCCAATTAAACGTAGAACTATGGTCTGCATGTAACATATAATATTTGTCTGCTTGGGCTTCTATGGATAATTGTGCTTGACCAATACCATTTACAGAATAATTGTCAATGGTTACCGTTTGAGCAGTACAAAAACTATAAGCAGAAATTAAGCATATAAGTGGTAAAATAATTTTCTTAATCATAACGAATGGCTTTTGTAAATTTGAGTTCAGTTAATGGATTGATAATAAGATTTGCTTTTAATCTTTACAGTCAAAAGCGGTATGTAATAGATGTAGTCGCCTGCTATCATTAGAGATGACAACCTGATAAACTCGATTGTAAATTGCTTCATCAAATGATCCTATGTTTTCATTAACCAAAAGCCCTGCCAATACTCCTGTTGTATTACTATGTCCAACTACTAGTGCGTCTTGCTTACTTTCGAGTAGGAAATTGGAGAAATCTTTTAACTTATTAGGATCATATTCCTTAATCTCCAGTCCCTTGGAGTTAGCTGTCGGTAGCGCTGTATTTTTAGTTCTATTATAGTTAGTGCTGTAAATAGCATCCAGCTCTACAGCACTCAAAAAACTACTTAGACTCTCCGATCTTTGCTCTCCACATGGCGTCAATGGAGGGTCTGATTGATTATCAGGTGTTACATCTTTTTCTGAGTGTCTAACTAAATATATTGTAAATATTTCATTATTTTTCTGGGCACAAGAGTCAGATTGAAACCCCAGAACTACTAAAATTACTATAAGATATATTTTCGTCATACAGGAGAAAGATATGCTAAATATTTAGGCTATCCAAAGGGCTCACTTTATTTTATGTCCTTATCGCTTAAATGTAAATAAATTTCGGTCGTTTTGACGCTATTATGACCTAACAAATGTCTTCGCAAACCCTATAGAGCTGGCTTTTGCACAGAATGAATGGTAAATGAATGCTTTTTTAATGAACTCATTTAAAGTTTTTCATTTTGTCATTGTTCCTAAAAAATAAATAACGTCTTCTCCCCTAAATTCCAGTTTATTGATTCCATCATTAGCAGGTATATAATTAAAAGAACTATAAAAATCAATTACAGCAGCATCTATTATTGGGTTAGCATGATGGTAAATTTCAATATTTTGTACCAATCCAAAAGTATCAATTTCATACCAAAACTCACATTTTATGGTATCTGTCAATTCAGAGGTGAACTTTGTCTTGAATTCATCCAATTTATCGTAGTAAGATTTATCAATTCTTTTGGGCGCAAAGTTTTTATTTTTGGCATTGGCTCCAACATAAAACTTACCATCATGATATTCCCTGATGTATTTGGATTTAGGAAATTCATATTTTGACCTTTTATGAATTCTCATTGTCAAAGAATCTAAGTCATTTATAATCTCTATTTTATTAGGGGTATGTGATAACATGATTGAATTATAACAACTATCTAATTCTTTTTGGTAGTATTCATTTAAATGAATCGGATAGATGATATTTACCCCATATTTTTTCCAGATGAAATATTTATCAGTTTCTGAGAAAAGATATTTTCCTCTAAGAACGGGCTCGATATTTCCTTTTTCAATTTCTTTCTGAGCTAGTTCCTTCATTTCATTACAGAACCCTTTTTTATCGGATTTCAAAGATTCTTGACAACTTGAAAGTAATCCAATCAAAATCAATATGTATACTGCTTTCTTCATAATAAAACCCAAATTCTTCATTTGTATGTCATCGTTAAATTTGCCGCCAAGGACATAGGAACAAACTTTGGTACAATTTCTATTTTTTCTTTATCAATTTACAAATTATAAAAGAATCTGCTTTTTCTTTATCTGAATATTTATTTACGAATCGTTTATCGTGGAATGTATTTCTTTTTTTTATTCTTTCTCTGGAAGTATAAAATTTACATTTTATAATTAATTCTTCATGCTTGTTTAATTCCTTTCCAAGAGGTATCTTAGTTATTTCTCCATTTTCATAAGTGCTACTTTCTATTTTAGATAATAGTAGATTTCGATGGGAGTAAATTTCAAATATTCTCTCGACATTGTACTCAAATCCATGATCTGTTTTAAAATCAAATCCAAAATCTTCTCGGTCAAAATCCGAACTTATTTCATACACATTCCTTATTAGCTATTAGCGAACAAATAAGAAGTGTTATATACTTGATAACTGCAAAAAAAGATGATCCTTACAGGACAGGTTTTCAGATTCACATGAGTTCAATTTCAAAAGCATACGATTAAATCAAACTTAGATTTTTGTGATAAAAAATCGATAAACACTTCTCTTTCCACAGAAAGTGTATTAAATTTTACATGAATCGTTATTACTCCTTTTTGGGCTAGTGGTTTATCATCTGCACCAAACATTGCTTTTAAGTTTAAAAGTAAAATTAGCCATGTTTTAAAAAAGAAATTTACTCCTTTAAATAAATCATGACGATTCTTTAAGGCTATTTTAATTTCAAGAAATTTTAGCTCATTTAATTTTCCTCCTTTATAATCCTTCCATTCATTATTTACTTTTTCTACTGCTGGAGTTAAAGAGCAAAAATCAATGTCTTCCCAATGTATACTCACTTCTTTTAATGCAAAAAGAGTCTTTATAGTTATTCTATCATGCTTATAAAATACTCTTCCGTAATTTATTCTATGACTTATTTCGGTCTGTTTGTGAGATTTCCCATCCTTTAACATATTTTCTTTTTTAGCTGTTTGCAAGGTCATTTACCCCTCTACTTTATTAGCCATAGTATATTCTATCGTGTAAATATTTTTTTGCATAATCTGCAAATTCTAATTCCCACTCTTGGAGATTGAATTGAAATTTTGATTTAATCTCTTTGCTTTGAAACATCATTGTGTAGCCATAATTCTGCATTAATTTTAGTGCTGACTCATATTCCCCTAAGTCATGATATTGTTTGATAATTTCCTTTAACACATCAAAATTAAAATTCAGGCCATTTTGCCAACTGTTTTCAAACTTAAGCTGATTAAATAAATTAATGATTGGGTCATTTGTTTTGTTCAATTTTGGAATTACTTCATTCATGAAGCTTATAGCTTTAGTAAGGGGGCTACCAAAAATCCAACTTGATTTCAATATTTCTGGAAACTTTTGAGTTAAACTTTCAATATTTCCTATTTTCCAATATTGCAAATTTAACAAGTACCAGCTATCAGCGAATTCTCCAAATAAGTTATTTGAATTCTCTAAACACTTTATTGCTTCTTCATGTTTTTTTCTTCTATTTAATAATTTAGCTCGATTAAAATTGCCAAAGAAAAACTCTCCTTCTACTAAAAATTGATCTTCCTCTTTCTGTTTTTTTTTATGCCACTGAATGAATGAGTCCAAACTGGGAAAAGAGGGTTCTAGCTTGCCTTCATCTGGGTCAAAACTACAAATAATGGGTTCTCTATCTTCCTTGCCTATTTCCCAATATAGCCCATAACTGAAAATTGAATTATCGGATGCCTCATCAAAATAAATAAATCCTAAAGGAGGAAATGGCCCTTTTGTTTGGATTTCACTAATTGTTATTTGATCTATTAATTTTGGAATTTTCATTTGAGCAGATTATAATGAGACTCATTAAATACACTATTTTCGTATCTTTTAGTGCTTAGAATCAAATATAGTAAATATTACTTAATTAAATGTTATAAACATGTAAAATTTCAATTTAAAAACCATTGCAAAATTAATCGCATTGGTGCAGGCTTAGGGATGGAAGTGGTATGCAGCGTGATGAAGCGGCTTAGGGCGCTTAGTGATGCGATGGCTTGCCCGAAGGGAAGACAAGCAGCACTTAGCAGACTTGCCGCTGAATAGCTGCATGAGAACGGACAGCCCGACCCTTTCTAATTTTTCATTCGAGGGCGCACACATAGGAACGCCCCTATAGGTCGAATGAAAAATTAGAAAGGGGAAGCCCCAAATTTAGAGAATTCGTATATTAGTTGAATAGTTAATTAGGGGCATTTTTTTACTGAGAAACGATAAATAACAGGCGATCTCTTGTGATTGCCCTTTTCCTGATAAATGAGTACACCAATTAACTAATATTTCATTCAAGTAAATGCTAATTAAACTAAAATTAGAAGGGTTTATCATAGTTTATGGATTTTTTTTAGGATTTTTACAGAAATTTAATGAATATGAATTTTAGATACCTATCTATACTGGGATTATTCTTGCTTTTTAGTGGTACATTATTGCAGGCGCAATTGAGTTATTCTGATTTAGCAAGAATTGAATTTGAAAGCGAACCTTTTGTGAATGAGATTCGAGAGAAGCATTATAAGGGGCAAGTGCCGAATGAGCATATTGTGCGAGTGATGGTTTATTATGATAATGATCATAAGCTTAAAAAGTCTATGGGTTATATGGTGAATGGCTATAAAGATGGCCCCTGGCTTACTTGGCATAAAAATGGAAAAAAGGAAAGTGAGGGGATTTATAAGGATGAAGTGATGACAGGCCAATGGAAGTATTGGTATGAGAATGGAAATTTGCGGAAGGAAACGCAGTATTTAGCGGGAGAAAAAAATGGTATTTGGCGTTTGTTTCATGAAGATACTAAGCGAGTCCGAGAGCAGGTTATTTATAATAAAGGCCAAAGGGAGGGGAAGTATAATATGTGGTATCCTGATGGGAAGCCTCATGCGGAAGGCTATTATATGTTAGGGCTTAAAGAGGGTATGTGGAAAGAATTTCACCCGAATGGTGAAGTGAGTATTGAGGCTTTATTTAAGAAAGGCTTGGCAGATGGAAAGACGGTTAATTATGATCAGTTTGGCAATAAGACGAGAGAGGCTACCTTTATTAAAGGAGAAATTAAGAGTGGGACGCAACAAATAAAGATTGTTCCTAAGAGTGAGTTGCTTGAGGAAGAAAATAATAAGTAAAAAAAAGGGCATTGGAATTATCCGATGCCCTTTCTATTTGAATAATGTGTGCTAATTTATTTACTCAGGTAATTGCTCTGTAATAATGAAGTTTAAATCACTACTTGAATTTCCTGGGTGCGTTAGAATATTAAAGAAGATTACGTTTGGATCATTTGCTCCGCCTTGGAATACGGCTTTACAGTTCATGTCTAAATCGCCATCTACATAATCTTGAT
>JAHDDN010000186.1:0-3006 GCA_020629335.1 Chitinophagales bacterium
TCATTACGCAGTTGCCAAATTCTTCTTGCTGACTTAAAATCATTTCTTTTAATTATTGCTCCAACTATGGATTTCATTATCCTGTATGGAGTATTGGATCGTTCGATAAAATCAATATCATGGCTTACACAAAACTTAGAAGGGCTACTGTCCACTGATAATCCAAATGAACGTAAGATTGCCTTTACTAAAAGGTCAACGACAGGAATTTTTTCTAAACTATGCTTAACTAAAAAATGAGCATTTTCAGTCATCCTGTCATACATGTCCCGCTGTTCATCTTCGCAGTTCCATTCTTCATATCGGGAAATATGGAAGAAAATAGTTTCAATCCAATCAAATTGAAATCTATCTCCTTGCAAAAATTCTTGTTTGTCTTTTCGTTCTTCCTCTACAGAAAATAGTTTGATCCCTTTATTTTGATATTCATTTGACCGAAATATTGACGCACTCTTTTCCTTTTCAGAAAAAAGAATGAGCTGTGCAGGTACCTTTAATCCCTTTACTCCAACTCTTACTCCGTAATTTAATTCTAAATCATAAGGCTCCTTTTGATCAAAAGAAAACTTCAGTCGCCCCATTGCAAATGGATGCCTTTCAATATATTTTAAAACATACTTGATCCTATTTTGAAAGGGGATTAAATTATGGTTGCAGAATATCTTAAGCATTTTTCATTCGTATAGTTATTATACTCTCTAAGTAAATTATTGCTAAAGGCAGGTATAAAGGGAAACAAAACAACAAAATTCTACCTACCGTAAATTGCATATTTGTCACGATCCCAATTATAAAAAATCCTACGATTGGTATAAAATCAAAGCTTGTAAAGCTCCCTATATCATTAGCTATTTTCTTCTGTCCCCGTAAAGCCAAACCATATAGGCCAAACATCATCACACCCGGTATCCAATTCAAGTAAAAACTCTTGAACGTAAAAAGGATGGAAAGCATTTTAGTAATGGTATCAAAGTATTTATTAGGTTGAACCATATATTCATGCCCAGGCAGGTCTACTAAAAATCGGACTAAGAAATACAAAAAGAAACAAGAAATGATGGAAACTAAAAAATGAGTCGCTCTTTTTCGTTTCGATAATATTGTTCTAGCCCCGTATAACATAAAAAACAGGAATACTACTTTTTCATTAACCCCAACAGAAAACAGTAGTAAAAGTGTAAAAATCCATTTGTGTTCTTCGTAATAAAGTAAAGCACAAATCATTAAAATGGCAAAGGGGTCTACCCCATAAATAGCCGTAAATCTAAACAACAAAAGGCTTGCTAGTGCTCCGACAAGACCACTGATAAACTTACCTTGATATTTAGATATAATAAGCTTGTAGATTATAAATCCAGATACGCTTATCGCCAAATAGCTCACAAAGCTTAATGCCTCCAATGCCTTTAAATAAGTAATATCATTCAAGTCCAGGTAAGAAAAACTTATAAACGGCAGCAAATAATAAAATGGAATTGCAACAGCAACCGAAAAGAATCGATATCCTGTTGGACTCTGGGGAATCCCCCCTCCTTCACCAATCAAATAAAGTAGATAAGGTACATAATCATCATGAGGAACAATGTTAAACGCCGCTGTTCTATAAATATCAAAAAAGGCAGGTAGATTTAAAACTGCTAAACTAAGGAGGACAATTATATCTCGTTTATTCATCTGGATCTTATTCCGTTCAGTATCCTTAAAAACCTATTCCCTTCTTTGAACAGTTTGAAGTAAGGAGTCAATTCTCCTCCAAATCTACGAAACACTCCTTCTATATTCGGCATCATACTCCCTTCAAAATCAAAATTTAGATTCAACTTACTTGCTAACTGAATTCCCTCCCAAATCAATAACGGTACTGCCCCTGAAGACCTCAATGCTGTATCCGCTCCAATCATTAAGCAATACATAGTTTTGGTATCCCAGGCAAGGTATATTCCTCCATGATGAAGTCCGGACTCATCAGAAGCAATGAGGATTTTTCTTTGCTGCTTTTTACTTAACTGGTCATCAATTTTTTTAAGAAACGCTAAGTTGTATGGAGGTTTTTTAGACTGTCTTGAAAAACTTATGGTATTTAGTTCATAAAACAACTCCATACTATCTGACTCATTAACTTGCAAGTGCCCCTGAGCTTTAGTGATGGTATTCCGATTACTATCCTTTAAGTTATCAAAGGCACTAGATATCACAATAGGTGATTTTATTATGTAAGTATATCTGGTATTTTGCTGGTATCCTTTCCAGTAGAATGGCACCCAATTGTTCAACTGAGTAGGATGACGCTGAGCATAATATAGGAAGGAGGGCAATTGATCAATTAATGCTTTATACGTATTATGTTCAAATTTTAATTTTTTACTTGTGGAGCTGATTTCTTTAGGGTAAATAAGCCATGCACCCAAATAAGGGGTAAGCATTGGCATTTGGACATACTTGAAGTTTAGAAATTGTTTTTGATAAAATGGCAATACTCCAGAGATCGTCCCATCATTTTTTTGAACTATACAGACATCCCAAATTCCTTTATCACAAACTAAATCCAGCCACCAGGGTTGAAAAAACAGTGGTACTTCTTCCTGCTCTTGGCAAAAGGTACGGTATAATATTTTCCGATCAGAGATACTACTCATGTCTACGTATAAAATCTAATATTTCATCTGCAATAATTCGATGCCCTGCAGTATTAATATGACCATCTCGAGATGCATGGAAGGGTTGGACTCCAACATCTAAGGCATGCTCTAATCCCTCTATACTCTTCAAATAAGGAATTTGGTATTTATCAAAAAAAGAGAAAGTCTTTTTCCACATCTGCTTTTCAAAAGCAATAAGCTTCAGATAGGTTTCATCTTCAAGCTTGGATACCTTTCTAAAAGTGTATTCTTTGGTAGGAATACTCAGCACCACAAAATGCTTACCTTCCTTTCTAGCCCGATCATTCATCTTTTTTATCGCTTGCAAAGAGATATTTAGTCCTTCTTCCATTCTGGGATCTTCAAG
>JAHDDN010000186.1:3106-9852 GCA_020629335.1 Chitinophagales bacterium
TTTTTATCGCTTGCAAAGAGATATTTAGTCCTTCTTCCATTCTGGGATCTTCAAGGTTCAATGATTGTAATCGATAGCTTGAAGTAAAGATGGTTTTAAATTTATCATTTTCAAATACTTTGGAATGTTCTGGGAATTTACGCGCAAAATTTTTCTCTTCATTCCAAAGTTCCTCCTTTGACCTTGGACTAACCACATTAAATATACTCCTATATGCTGTTCTCAGCAGGCCATATATTTTGGAATATCTGGATAAAAATAATCTTACAGGAGCTTCCTCAAAATCAACATCACTGCCAAGTGAAAATAAATTAAAGATTTCATCCTTTAGAGGTGATTTAGATTCTAAGCTGTCTATCAAAATTCGTGTAGTATCATTTTTGGTTTTCAACTGTGGAAATTGCCCCCTCAGGTAAACCATATCAAAAGCATCAAACAAGTCATTCCCTGCATAAAACCCTTCAACAATTATACTTGGATTAAATTGGATAGCTTCTTCCCAGAGTGCTAAACTATGAACCGGCCCATATCCACCATAAGCCATACAATAGACTTCTTCATTTAACTCTTTCTCTAATAATCTTGAAAAAATCTCATCCTTATCCACTCCTACCCCATAAGTTTGCGAATCTCCCAAGGCTAAAACCCTTGCTCGTTGCGGTACATCATCATTTCTAAATCCTTTTGAATCATGTTCTGGATGTACTGGGTTAGGGCGATGGCTAAGAATAGAATCGGCAAGAATTGGCCTATTGGTAGGTAATACTATTGCTGCAACATCATTGGAAATCACTGCTAAAAAACTTAACATGCCTTCAATTACCCCAATAAGCAGTAAAATTGATACCAGTCTAAATAGAATAAATTTCCCCCTTTTGTTCACTTCGCCAAAGTTTATTATCCAATAATAACATAAAAACACTAGCTTGCAGGCAAGATAATCAAGTATGTTTATATGTGCGGTATCTTTGGAATGATACTACCTAATGACCAAGAGGTAGACAGAGGGCTTTTTAAAAACGCAACTGATAGACTCATCCACCGTGGCCCTGATGACAGTGGCTATTTCTTTAAAGAGCATTTCGCTTTGGGCAATCGCCGACTCGCCATTCTGGATTTAAGTCCTGATGGCCAACAACCAATGCATTATCAGGACTGTACGATTACCTACAACGGAGAGATTTATAATTACCTGGAGTTAAGAAAAGAATTAGAGCATTTAGGTTTTCACTTTTCAACGAAGACGGATACAGAAGTTATTCTCGCAGCTTATAAAGCCTGGGGTATCAATGCCGTAAATAAGTTAAACGGGATGTGGGCATTTGCCTTATATGATGCTGGCAAAAATCAAATCTTCTGCTCTCGGGATCGCTTTGGCATAAAACCATTCTACTACCTTAATATCGAGGGGTGCTTTGCCTTTGCCTCAGAGATAAAAGCCCTTAGCATTCTTCCGGGATGGAACTCCGGGTTAAATAAAAAAATGGCCTTTGATTATTTGATCAGAGGATTACAAAATCATACAGATCAAACCCTTTATAATCAGGTAAATCAACTGCGGCCAGGGCATAATTTAATTTTTGATTTGAAAGCGCAATCTTTTACGATTGAGCAATATTATACTTTTAGTAATTCAAATCCTTTGTCCTCTACAGACTTTGATTCCGCTGTTCAGCAATTCAAAACCCTACTTGAAAGTTCTATAAAACTACATGCTCGATCAGATGTAAAAGTAGGCGTTGCACTATCAGGAGGACTCGACAGTTCAACAATCGCTACAATACATCAAAACACCAATAATCGATCAGGCTATCCCCTGGAAGCTTTTTTTTATGCTTCGCCGGTCATTGCATTCGATGAATCTCCTTACGTCGAATCACTACTCCATGAATCACCGATGAATCTACATAAAGTTAGATTGGATTTTGAAGAGACTATTGCAGAGGTTGATAATGTAATCTTAGCACAAGATGAACCACTTCAGTCCATGAGCCTAATCGCTCAATATGCGGTTTTTCAGGAAGCTAAAAGGACTAATATAAAAGTAGTACTTGATGGACAAGGAGCAGATGAGATTTTAGCTGGTTACGGTACTTACTATATCCCTTTCTTAAAAGAATTATTTGGGTCTGCCCCTCTAAAATTAATCCCGGAAATATTTGGTTTGCTTAGCAAGCATAAAATTAGTTGGATTAAAAAGAAAAGCTTTTTTACCTCCAAACAACCATTAGAGCAGCATCTTCACCTCTCTCCTTCTGATTTTGCACCCCAATTTAGTGATTTTAAAAGCTACTCGATTTATATGATTAAGCACGGTATTCTTCCTTCACTCTTACAGTTTGACGACAGAAACAGCATGGCGCATAGTGTAGAATCAAGAGTTCCTTTTCTGGATTATCGCTTAGTAGAATTCTGCTTGAACTTGCCATCATCATTCAAGATTAGAAATGGTGTACGCAAAGCCATTCTTAGACAAGCGATGAAAAAGGAGCTACCACAAAAAATTATCAATCGGTATGACAAAATGGGGTTTTCTACCCCACAACAATATTGGATGAGCGAGCACAAGGAGTTCTTTCGGCAAAGAATCTTATCTATAATCAAACAATATCCAACTATTTTCAAGAAGAGCTTAATCCCATTTATTGAAAGTATATTTGATAAAGAGCAATCCCAACATTACGCATTTTGCTGGAGGATCTTCGCTTTTGGGAGATGGATAGCATTAAATAATATTAGGCCTTAGTATTGATCAGGCCGATAGCCTTATTATCCGTCGATGATAAGCATTATGTCACCATACAACTTGTCTATTTTATAATTACCAAAGGTCTCTTCAATCGGAGCAAGTGAAGTTAAGTCCTGTTCATTATCAACGATTCCCAGCATTTGATCTGCAAGATGATTAGAATCCCTATAAACTGTTACGAATTTGTCTACCCTATCATCAACCGTAAAATATTTGGAGACCAGTGCTTTCTTACCAAGTCGAATTAGATCATTTACACTACCAGATAATTTTGATTGACAAGTCAATTCCCGAAAAGCTATAAAATGAGCGTATTCTTTTAACGGTAGAATGAGGTAATCGGTTTCCTTTAAAAGTCGATCATATTCAGATTGATTAATAAATCCAGAAAAAGTCATTACATCTAAAACGTCGTTTGCTAAGGATTCGAATTGTTCCTTTGTCTTATTCTGCTTTTTATTCTTAGGTTTCCCTAAAAGGATAAACCGAATTCGTTTTTTGAGTTTTTTAGAAACTATAGTTAAGGCCTTATAAACTTCTTGATAGTTCCTTACATCATCCCCTATTGATCCGGTAATTGTAAAAGTTAATCCCTTATAACCCTTACCCTCTTCCCCTGCTCCATCATATTTCCCGAAGGGAATACTTACAAACTTTGAGCTATAGACATTATTATAGGTAGCATTACTATAATTAAGGATCCGTTGATTAGGAACCCCAATAAAGTCTACATTATCTAAGACTTGTTTGCGTTTATAACCCTGTCTATTCAGGATAAACTTAGACAATCTATAAATATCTCTTAAAAGATGTTTAGGTCTTATTTCTATACTTTTCCAGGGAGACATCCAGGTATGCACACTATGCATTATCAAAGCAGATTTTGACCAGGAAGCAAGATTTGCAAAAGCTTTAAATTCATCAAAAACGGTACTGATCAATAAAAACCGACACTGCCTCAGTTGAGATTCATACTTTTTGGTAAATTTGGGGATTGAAACTTCGGGTTCTCGGATATACCATTGAATCTTATACTTTTTCAAATGATCCGGTAGTTCCTCAAAAACGTTTCTATTACAAAATACCATGAGATGCTGATCACCATAAGATAGTAACTCACAATAATGAATCAAAACTTCATTATGTTGATACAACTCTATAACCCCAATCGGTGCCTGCATAGTTGAATAAATTAATTTCTAAAATAAGATCTGTGCATATAGTAACAGGAGGATGTGGTTTTATAGGCCGAAATATGGTAAAGCGATTACTAGAAACATCTAGTTCAAAAGTCTTAATCATAGATAACTTAACTACGGGTCAAGATCCTAAACAATGGGCTAATATACCACTTACATATGAAACCAAAGGTGTTCAAATCTTTGGCGATCAGTTATTCTTTATCCGTGATGATGTCAGAGGATTCTTTAGAAATTTTCAATCGTACTTCACATTTTTAGAAAGTCTGGTCTCAAAAAAAATAATCCTTGAGGATGTTTTTCATTTTGCTGCCGTAGTTGGAGGGAGAGCAACAATAGAAAATGAACCATTAATGGTTGCAATTGATCTATCGATCGATGCGGAGTTTTTTAATTGGCTAAGTATTGTCAAACCGAATCGAGTACTTTACCCTAGTTCCAGTGCAGCATATCCTATCCGTTTGCAAACCAGAGCAGACCACCGGGCGCTTAAGGAGTCGGACATTCAATTCGAAACAATACAAGCTCCGGACATGAGCTATGGCTGGGCAAAAATTACAGGTGAATACCTTGCACGTTTGGCTGCCAAGAAATATGGTTTGCACATAGCCTGTATCCGTCCATTTAGTGGATATGGACCAGATCAGGATTTAGACTACCCTATTCCTGCAATTACGCAGCGGGTAATTCAAAAGCAAAATCCAATAGAAGTTTGGGGTGATGGCACCCAAAGTAGAGACTTCATTTATATTGATGATGTTATTACCGGATCATTAAAAACCTTGGACCAGATAAGCGACGGCAGTGCTCTTAATTTGGGAACGGGAAATCGAACCTCCTTTTTAGAGGTAATTTCAATACTCAGTAATATCGCCGGATATTCCCCTGCTATTAAATATTTAAAAGAAAAGCCCGTTGGAGTTTTTGCTCGTTATTGTGACCCTACACAATCTAAAAATATATTAGATTGGACTCCAGGCATTCCTTTGACCGAAGGGCTTGAATTAACATTCAATGAGATTTCAAATAAACACAAAATTTTACCAACTTCCTCGAACAGCTGACAATTGAACGCCTCGCCACTTTTCACCATAATCATCCCCACCTTTAACCGGGCAAAACTATTACGTATTGCAATAAATAGCGTATTAGATCAGCAATACAAAAACTGGGAACTAATTATTGTAGATGATGGATCTACCGATGACACTAAAAAAGTAGTCCAATCATTCATCGGTCTTCATGATAACATCCAATATTTTTTTCAAGAAAATAAAGAGCGAAGCGTTGCCAGAAACCTGGGAATAGAAAAAGCAAAAGGTCAATACCTTTGCTTTCTAGACGATGACGATTACTTCTTACCCAATCATCTTTGGGTAATTCAGGAAGAAATCAATATTCAAAAGGATCCTGTTGCAATATTCAGGACGGGAATGATAACAAAACAAGGAGATAAGAACACCTATTCTCCTTTCTATAACCCTAGAACAGATAAAAACCCTGTTTTATTCTTTCTGAACAATATGGTAGGCATGCATACTTTAGCCTTCCATAAAGACATTTTGCAAGAGACAAAATTTGATCCCAGGTGGTTTCATTTTCAGGACACTCATCTCTTGATCAGGTGCCTGCTAAAATTTCAAATACATCAGATTGAAAATTATACCGCTGTTTATATGCGGTATCCGGATATGGGATCACTGAAGATTTTTACGATGGAAAATGCAGAAGCAAGAACAGAGAACAACGTAGCTGCAATTAAGGATTTATTTAAACAAACAAATACTGAAATTTATAAGTATGTTCCTCAATCTTTAGAAAAGCGTTTAGTCGCTCAAAAGTATTTGGGCCATGCCAATGGTGCTTTGTATATGAAGAATAAAGTATTAGCTAAGAAGTTATTTTTTCGTTCTTTGGAGTATGGCTCCAATACTCAATTGCTTTGGCAGAGAATTAAATTTTTATTAAAGTATTTATTATCTCTATTCTTCTGATGACAAAAACGCACCATAAGTTTTATATAGAGGCCTAAATAAATCTAAATACATATTTTGCCAATAATACTCTTTCGTAGTAATCAATTTCCAAGTTGAGTGTGGAAGTCTCTTAATAAATAACCCAATCAAAGACATATTAAAGGCTAAAAATTTCTTTAAAAACCCTGACTTCTTAATAAGTAACTGTTCATTTACTTTACCTTGAATTTTCGCCGATTGCAAGTGCCAGGAAAGACTAAGTTTATGCGGCATAACCGCATGATCGATTATCAAATCCGGTACAAATCCTATTTTATACCCCGCATCCATTAATTTAATTTGAAAAGCATCTTCTTCGCCGTATCCAACTTTCTGGCCTTTCATACCCAGAGCACCATCAAACCCACCTGAAGATAAAAGGATTGACTTTTTTACAGCAAGGTTTCCTCCAGAAAGTAAGTCTCCATTTCGATCTATTAAGCCTGTATCCTTTCGTATCCATCTTTTGGTTCCAAAGTTTTCAGGCAACCATTTTTTAGTTCCAAATGGAAACCATGCATAATAAGTCCCTCCAAAACAATCAAATTGATTAAGCTCAATTACTTTTTCCAGCTCTTCAAAATATCCAGGACGTAGCTTAGCATCATCATCAATATAAACTACCCATTCACCCAATGCTTCTTCCGCTGCCCTATTTCTGGCATAACTTAAGCCTTGTTTTTTTTCTTTTATTATTCTAAGGTTTATTTCCTTTGAACTAATGCTTTGGACTACTTCAAGAGTATTATCTGTAGAGTTATTATCGACAACTAGGATTTCAGC
>JAHDDN010000187.1 GCA_020629335.1 Chitinophagales bacterium
AATATATAGGGAAAATACGATTTTCAACTCATAATATCAACATATGGAGGTTAATCATTAAAGAAATTCTTTATTTCAAATAAATAGCGCTTTGAAAGAAGGCAGGATACAAGAGATAAATACTTGTGGTTTTGATTATTTTATTTTTTCGATAGTTTGCCCATCTATGAATCCGTCTTTAAGGATGGCTGCTGTAACTTGATTGTTTTCATCTCTAATAAATTCAATAGCTGCATCCCTTTCTAAAAGGTAAAACTGGCTTTCTGATTGAGGATAAAGTACTTGCTTATCGGGGCCCATTTGTATATAGAGCACCTCTTCTTCAGCTGTGACATTAAAAGAGAAATGCTCATTCATTTGGTAAGTACCATGATAGTCCTTTAGTACTTTGGCATCAATACTTATTGGCTTTCTTAGAAGAGGCAGCTTATAATCATCTCCGTTTAATATAGCATTAATTGAATTAGTCATTTCTTCGGCAACTGGATGGCGATAGTTGCTTAATATAATCCTGGTATAATTGCCATTTGCATCTTTGGATAGACAGTAGCTAAAGCCATCATTCATCAGATATCCAAATTTATAAACGACTGGCAGAGTATTGCTGAATTTAAGTAGGTCTTGAGCAGTGGTTTTGATACCCGTACTACTAAAGGCTTCTGCTTCATTATAAGATGGGGAGACTGTTAATACCAATTCTTTTCCATCTAAATTTTGATAGCCTGTATATCCTTTGGCTACTTTAGCCGATTCACCTTGGTAAAAGGTATGCGTCAACTCTAAATCAGATAAGTAAGTCTCTATGGCTTGTTGATAGGATTTGTTGCTTACTTTTTCGATTAGTAGGCCTAATATATTATAAGCTAAATCGCTAAATTGATTACTCTTATCTGGTTTTACTAAGTTGGCTAATTGAATGATTGACAAACTGGTATCTGGATGGGCTTTTTTAGCTTCTTCTATGGAGCCAAATCCAATACGACGATTGATTAGATCGTCTACAGAGGCAATAGATTTTAATCTTGGTAAATAATGAGTAATGGTTTGATAAGATTTTATGAGTCCTTCTTCTTCCATTTTTTTTAAAATGGCTTTGGTATAGAGTTCAGTGATACCGCCCACCTTGAAAGCTGTTTCCTCTGTGAATGGCATGCTTGCTTCATAATCAGCCATACCATAATACTTTTCAAAGAGGATATTCTTTTTCCTATCTGCGATTAAAACGACTCCATTGAAGCGATTTAGACTTGCATATCTATTGGCTAGTTCGTCAATTGCAGTACTTTGTTGATCTGTGATGGAGATATCAGCTTGGGCGAATAAGTGAAAATGAGAGAGCGAAAAAAACAAGGTCAAAAAAAATATACTTTTCATTTTTTGCTCACAAAATAGTAATTAATTTCTAATATATTCTCCTCTTATTGTCAAATTTTCTTTAGTTTTCTATTTATTTACAGCGAATCTCGAAGTTTTTTTAGGGGTTTGGAGAATGATTTTGAGGGCTGAAATATGCGGCCCTGATAGAAGTGGTATGTGGCGTTCATGAGGGAGCTTACGGAGCTTAGGCGGACGCAGGCTTGCCCCGAAGGGGAAGACAAGTGCGCCTTAGCGGAGTAGCTGCCGAATAGCCACATAAGAACGGATAGCAGGATTAAGCCGCCCTAAAAATCCACCTCAATATCATCCGATTAAACTTCGCTTTCACCATCAGCATTCATTGTTA
Organism: Chitinophagales bacterium; assembly: GCA_020629335.1. Next base: position 1,724 of record JAHDDN010000187.1, read on the forward strand.
AGACTTCGCTCATATAATCAAAGAATGGGCGAAGTGCTAAATGTGTTTCGATTACTTGATCGATGAATTTGGCACTGGTGACTTGCTTGTCAGTGAAGTTACGGAATACGTAAAATTGCTTTTTACGGATGAGGTCAATGGCTGGATGTTCTGCACTGAATCCTCTTGGTGCGGTTTTGACTTCTTCGCCTTGAATGGTACCAAAGAACTTTTTGAATTGCTTGTCTTTTATGATGGATCTAAGTGGGGCATCATCAAACTCAATATCTTTTCTGATACGCTTTAGATCGGCAGGATTGGGTGCATAAAATCCTCCTCCTATTTTGCTTTTACCTTCTGGCTCAAGGCCTACCCAATAACTTCCTCTAAGAGCTGCGGTGGCTCTTGTAATAGCACAGTGAATGTAATGTTTGTAGGGAGTTTTATCTTTAGAAAAACGAACGTCTCTGTAGATACGATAAACCTTATGGCCTTCGATTAGATCCGTTTCTTTTAAGCGATCTTCTACTAATTGGAAGAAGGCTTTGGTGTCAGCTTGATGTTTTCTGTAAGTGGGTTTGTTCTCTTCAAACCAGACTTTATTATTGTTTTCTTTGAGATCGCTTAAAAACAGTAAACACTCTTTTGTGATTTTCATGGATGGTCTTATTTTAAGGGCTTTTAAATATTGGGCAATTTAAAGCTTTTTTAAAACAAGGGCATCATTTTAAGCGCTATTTTTGATATTATCTTGTATTAGGTAGGGAAATTCTTCGACAAAAGCATCTATGAGTAGTTGACAATTGATGGCAAGGGCTTTTGATAGTGTAATAAGACGTTCTGTATGCTCCTTCTCTCCTGCTTCTTGTGTGGAGGTGCATAGATATGCTAAGGCTTCATTATTAATTTGAAGGGCGGATGATTTCATTTTGTGGGCGATAAAAGATAGTGTTTCATAATCTTTATTGGCAATTGCTTTTTTGATTCCCACTATAGACTCTATCGATTTATTATGTATTAGCTGTATCAATTGACCAATAAAATTTGGATCAGAGGAAATGGCTTTTAGGGGTTCTAAATCGAACATCTTTTTATTGGCGATATGGTAACGTGCTTTATTATTTGGGTGCTTGCTTAATATTTCCGTTACCTTGGTACCAAATGTATCAAATTGGAAAGGTTTAGACATGATTGCTTCTACCTTACCTTCTACTACCACATTTGAACGATGCCCTGGATCATTCGCTGATAAGACGATAATCGGCCAATCTAATAGTAGGTTGGTCCTGATAATATCAATAGCTTCTGCTCCCCCCATTAATGGCATATTCATATCCATGAGAATGAGGTCAATTTTTTGATCACTTATAATGTGTTCAATAGCTTCTAAGCCATTGGCTGCACCTATGGGATTAGCTCCCAGGTTTTCTAATAATTTGCTAAGTATTTCTTTATTTAATTCATTGTCTTCTACAATCAATATATTTAGATCGCTTAATGAAACGAATTGTGTATTTTCTGTGTAGAGAGTGCTTTTTTGAGATTTTTCTAAGTCTAAAGTAAAGGTAAAAGTGGTTCCAACATTCATTTCACTTTCTACTATCAGATGGCTATCGAATAATTCTACTAGGTTTTTAACGATGTATAGCCCTAAGCCAGTACCTTTTTGTTTGTGTGTTTTGGAAGCTTCTAATTGTTTATATTTATCAAAGATAAAGGGGAGTTCTTCAGGAGAAATCCCTATCCCTGAGTCTTTGATTGAAAATTGAATTTTGTATTGCCCTGCTTGATTTTCGAGCGCTTTTGCTTTTAGGGTGACTTCGCCTTGTTTTGTAAATTTAATGGCATTAGAAACCAGATTGACGATGATTTGATTCAACTTTACGGAATCGACTAATACTTTCTCTCTAATTTCTTCATCAAAATCAATGATGAATTTAATATTTTTAGAGTTAGCCATGTGCTGAAGTGGCAAGGTACAAGTGGCTAGTAATTCCTTTAAATTTGTTAATCTATTTGACAGTTCTAAAGCCTTTTTTTCAATTTTGGACAGGTCTAAAATATCATTTACTAAAGCTAACAGTTGCTCTGTAGAATTTTTGATTGCAGTTACATACTGCAATTGGCTATCAGCTAAAGTGGTATCCGATAAAAGCTTTGTCAATCCTGTGATAGAGGTAATCGGTGTCCGAATTTCATGGCTCATCACTGCTAAGAATTGTTGCTCTGCTTTTTTGGCTTCCTCTGCATCTATTTTTGCTTGGCGTAATAATTTTTCGTTTTTCTTACGAACGGATATATCTCTGGCAAATGCGACTAATTTATCACTAAAATCTTCCTTTTCAGATGGGATGCTGGCAAAATTAATTTCTATCCAAACACCATCGGTTTGGTCATTAGTTTGAAATAAACAAATTTCGGCAGAACTCGTATTTTTCTGTAGGATAAGTTCAAGGATTCGAGTGGTTTGGGATTTGTTATTTTGTTGATGAATTAGGCTTCCCAATGTCAATTTTGTATGGTCCTCAATTCGAAATAAATTTTTGAAAATCGGATTAGAAAAGTCGATAGTGGAGTCTAAAATATCTTTTTGTATATTGAATATAGCGATGGCATCATTAGCATTGATCACTGCTGTTTCTAGTAATTTGATTTTGCGTTGGGCATTGTGCTTACTTAGTGTTTCCTCAATTTGCAGGGGAAGCAATTCTAAGTATTCTCGTTCCATATCTTTGATGATATAATCGTAGACTCCTACTTTCATTGCCTTAACTGCTACCTCTTGATTACCGGCACCAGTGACAAAAATAATCGGGATATCTTTGATTATTTCAATGATATCGAAAAAATCACCATCTTTTAATTGATAGTCCGAAATGATAATATCAAACTCTGCTCCGCAGCTAAACAAGACTTTTGTTTGTTCCACGGAGTCAGTAAGTGTCAAGTCATAAGGTAAGTTTTGAGCTTTGACACTACGCTTAAATACCATCTGATCGATAGGATCATCTTCGATATAAAGTACAGAAATTTGCTTATAAAAATTACTCATCTAAATTGTTACATTTTCAACTAATTCTTCAAAAGGCAGCCAAATTTGAACTGTTGTTCCTTCCTCAGGAACGGAATACAAATTAATTCTGCCAGATGATACGCTTACAATTTTCTTTGCTAATGTCAATCCCATACCGACCTTCGTTAGGGTCGTATTTTTATAAAATAAGTCAAATGCTTTACTCACTGTTTTTTCGGACATACCTTTCCCATTATCCTTGATTGATAATAGGTGAAATTTATTTTGCTGTTCTTTTTTTATCTCTACTTCTAAATTTTCTGTATTGTTATGATCAATGCAATTTTCAAGTATTAAGAAAAATAATTGCTCTGCTAAGGTGGCATCCATTTGAGTATAAATGGCTTCCTCTGGATAATTAATTTTTATCTCTGGATTTAGTAGTACTAGCGCTTTAGATACTTTTTTAATGATTGGTTGTACATCTAAGTGCTTTTTAAAATAGCTAACCCTTCCTATTCTCGAATAATTCAAGAGCGCTCCCATGAGTGAATTCAGTTCTTGCGTTTTTCGAGTGAGTAGTTTTAGAGTCTCTACTTGTTCTTCATTTAAAAGCTCTTTCAAATCGTCTTGTAACCAACCTGATAAGGTTGATATACCACGAACAGGCGCTTTTAAATCGTGGGAGATGCTATAGATAAATTGTTCAATATCTTTCTCTAAAGCTTGATTACTGAGGATGAGCTTTTTTATAGGATGACAGGGCCTCATAGCGATTAAAAAGCCCTCTTCTCTTTCAAAAAACTTCAATTCTAAAGGAAATGGCTCATCTCCATTGACTTGAGCTTTAATGAGGTCTTTCGATTTTAACAAATCAGCTATAGGGAGATCACTTTCCAAAGACAATAAATCGCCTATAAAAGCATCTTTTATTTCGATAGCAGAGTCCTCAAAAATCACTTGAGTAGCTTCATTATACTCCATAACTTTTGCCGCCTGATCGACCAATAATACAGGGCCTAAAAAATCAGACAACTCATCAAATGAAACACTTTTCATGCTATAGGTTTAATACCGTGTAACTTAATTAAGGAAATTTGCTTACTGACCAGTACTCTTGGATTGTTTTCATGAGCTGTATGAACTGCTCATAATCAACTGGCTTAACCATATAACCAGCTGCATGAAGATCAAAGCTCTTATACTTATCTTGGTCTTCCTGAGAAGTGGTTAGAATGATCACTGGAATTCTCCTATATTTTGGATCATGCTTAATATTTTCCAAGAACTCCAAGCCATTCATCCTTGGCATATTAATATCTAGCAAAATCAAACAAGGCAGTTTGTCTGTGGTATGCAAATAATCTAATGCATCTTCTCCATTTTCTGCTACAGTAATAGGATTGCCGATACCAACTTCTTTTACTGCTCTTTTTACAGTCATTGAATCGACTAAATCGTCCTCTACTAACAGAATTGGGCTATTGTTGTTAATCATGATATTTATTATTCAATTTTAGTGGTTCAGTTTATAAGTTTCTGACAGTTAAGTTGTAGGATTTTTACGATTATACAAGGCATTTTTGAGGCCCATAGCAGGGCTACGAAACGAAAAAATAACGAAGTAGAATCGTAAAAAGACAAAACTTGGGCTGTCAAGAACTAATAAATTGAACCATTAGGTACTTGTTTTTGGGAAAGTGAAAAAGAAGCTTGTGCCTTTTTCGGGTTCTGACTCCAACCATATTTCACCACCATAAGAGTTTACGATTCGCTTTACGACCGTTAATCCTACTCCCGTACTATCTGTTTTATCTTTTGATCTTAAGGTCTGGAATATCTTAAATATCCTTTCAAAGTATTTAGGATCAACTCCATTTCCATTATCACTTACACTAAAAGTGTACTTGTTTCCTCCATTTTTGCAAGCAATGTTTATTAAAGGTTTTTCTTTATCATTATGCTTAATACCATTACTTATCAGGTTTTGAAATACTTGTCGGATTTGTGTTTCATCTGCTTGGATAGTCGGCAATTGATCTATTTCAACAAACTCTTCGGCTTCTAACATATCGACTACTTCAGAAAGTAAACCATTCAGATCTACTGAAACTCGTTTAGTCTCTGTTCTACCAATGCGAGAATACTCTAATACGCCTTCGATCAACTTATGTAAGCGTTTTACTCTTTTACGCAATAAGGTCAAATATTCTTTGCCTTGATCATCCAACTTATCTTCATAATCTGTCGCTAACCAATCAGATAAAGAACCGATAGACCGTAAGGGTGCTTTAAGATCATGTGAAACTACATAAGCAAATTCATTCAATTCCTTGTTTACCTTGAATAGATTATCTTCTGTTTCACGAATTTTATGTGATAAATCTTCTATCAATTCAGAAATCTCTAAAATTGAAAGAGAATCTGCATCTTTAAACTCCAGTAAATCATTATTAGCCGTCAAAGTAACGACTGCTCTTTTTAATTGATTTAAAGATTTTGTTTTCAGTTCTGACTCTTCATATAATTTTGCATTAGCGCTCGCTAATTCCTCGGAGCTTATATCCATTGACCTAATCAAGAGCTGTCTGTCTTTCTCATTATGATCATATGATTGATTAATCGCTTTGATTAAGGGCATCATCTCTTCAGGTATCTGATCAACTCCTCCTAAGTTTCTCTTAATTTGGCGTAAAAGTAGGCGATTCATTTTTATTAGTTTTCGCTTAGTATGGTAACTGTCATTGTTTGATTATGGAGTTCGCAATTGAACTCATCCGAGAAGGGAGATATTTCTCCATAGGAATAAAAACCAATCATAGGTGTTTTATTTCCTAACAAATCTGCGGTACTTTCTACTTCCTCTTCTACCATTTGGTCTAAGACTAATTTTCTACCTACACAACTAATCAATATGGCAAGCTCTGGATTAGAATCTTTGATGACCATTTTAGCCCCTTCTGCTGCTTGGAATGCCGCATCTATGATTCGATCATAATTGGCTCTCATCAATTGTACGGTAGCCCCTTCTGGAAGATCACCTGCAAATGTCATACTTTGGTCCTCTTCATTGACTGATAAGATCGTTCGAACCAATGGTTTTTTATCATCAGCCAACTGCATATTCAATGGGAATAATAAGCCAGATGCTGGTAATTCATCTGCTTTATCCCCTAAATACTTTTTATATAAGGCTAAGGCAGATTGACCATCTAACTCATACAATACATTATTCTCTGATTTGGTTACTCTACGTTTAGGACCAAATGGGTCCCAACCTCCTACAGAACCAAATCCAACCTTAAATTGATCTCCATAGAAACCAATTCCTACTACATTACCACTAACTGGAGCATCATTTAGTCCAACCAATGTTTTCTCAAATCTTGCCCCATCCCCTGCTAAACCTCCTGTAACAGAAATGCCATCACTCAAATCTTCATTGAGCCCTTTCACTAATTCACTCCCATTGATGAACTGACCATCTGAGAATACCATTACGTGTTTTAATTTATCTTTTTTAAGGCGGGAAGTCATTTCTTTACCAAGCGCTAAACTGCTATCAAAATCTTTATGATTTAACTGCTCTACACAAATGTCAGTACGATCTAACTTAATAGCATTCAATACAATACTATCATCTTGTACATTGGTACCAATAATTTCTCCTGAAGTACTACAAATTACAATTTGTGCATTGGGATAAAAAGACTGAATTTCTTTATAACGATCAGATTCCGCTAACAAATAGCGATTTCCAAATGCTAATACCAAATTAGCAGCTATATTTTCAGTTTGAGAAGAACGATTTTGCCATTGAGTAGCTTGATTCCAACTTTTCTGTTGAGATTCCATATGTTAATTTTGAGGTAGAAAACAATGTTGAACGATATTTACTTTTGAATAAAGCATGTAAAACTATACAAAAGCAAAATTAGAATTTTAAAAAACACCTACAACTTCCTAAGGAACGTTTAAAAAATAAGATTGGCATTTGCAGCTAAATATTTTGTATCAAGACAAGGCGAAAAATGCAGCCGATGCAGCGCATCGGCAAGGCTTTTCAACGAAGTATTGGTACAAAAGATTAGTTGCTAAATGTGGAAATTATTTTTTAAACGTTCCTAAAGATTACTGATACGAGAAAACTTTGAAATTGTTGTATCTTTACCCAAAATTTCACAAAAAGTTTGCCAATGAAGAATTTATTAGCCTTTATATATTTCTGGGGATTATTTATGACGTTTATTTATGCACAGAACCAAGAACCATGTTTTACAGAGAGTGTTCACGAAATTGATGAATCCTTAACTGTATTGATGCCCAATGCTTTTACGCCTAATAATGATGGAGTAAATGATTGTTTTCAATTGCTGTATGCTGGAGGAGTCGCTGAAATTGACATGAATATATATGACGAATTAGAAAACACTGTTTTCAGTACCACTGATCCGACAGAATTTTTTTGTTTAAATATAGAAGAAGATACCCACTACAATGTAGATATTGATATTACTAGTATTTTAGGTAATACCGATACGGCCTGTATTGATTTATATGCACTTTTGTATGACGAATCTAGCAATTGTATTCCTCACTCTTGTGACACATTGAAATTTTCCGACATGGGAAATTTTGATATTTATGGATTCTTTAACCCCACTAATGAAGTATGTTGTTTTGAAGGAACGCCCAATCAAGATATAGACCGTCATCTTTCTGTCAAATTATATCCTAACCCTGCTCATGAGCAACTATTTTTCACTCCTGATCACGCCCTTAATAATGGCAGTATTCAGTTGTACAGTATCAATGGGGAATTGATAAAAAATCAGCCTTATATTCCTAATGAACCTTTACTTTTAAATGACGTAAAAAGTGGTATGTACTGTCTAATATTAGAGGGGAATGAAGGAAGATTGGTGAGAAAAATCATTATTGATTAATTAAATTGGGGCGCATCCTTTCCTAATATTTTCATGCGAGGGCGGACACATAGGTCCGCCCCTACTGGCGCATGAAAATATTAGGAAAGGTCGGGCTATCCGCTCTTATGTGGCTATGCTACT
>JAHDDN010000188.1 GCA_020629335.1 Chitinophagales bacterium
AACATACTTGAACTATGTATTGTTTAAGCCCAGTAAATTAAAATAGTAAAATGAGTATCTTTAGAAATACCATATTGATATCTATCGTATTGATAGTCATTGGTTTGTGCTTGCAGGCGCAAATAGATGTAGATGGTAAAAAGCTGAAGAAGCGTACGAAGGTTGATGCTGAATTTCTGAAAGAATATGTCTCTAAAGTAGATCAAATCAGCCAAGATAGTTTAGAGAAGCGAATTTCTGCTTTAGAGGATTTGTTTGAGAATAAAAAAGTAAAGAAAAATCTCTTGCTTCAAATGGCCATTTATGAGCAGATGGGGAAGTACTATTCGGAGGCTAATAATTGGCGGGAGGCGGAGCCTAAGTATAAGGCTGCTTTAGATATTGCGAGTACTGAGGATAAGTTAAAGGGAAAAGAGATCGCTAATATTATGGCGGTTAATGCGACTCGAATGCGTAATTATTCTAATGCTATTCATTATTATGAGCAGGAAGTGAAGTTGGCTAATGAGTTAGGCATATTAGTGGATAGGGTGGCTCCATTTATTAATATTAGTAAACAGCATCAGCGATTGAAGCAGTATAGGGAGGCCAAGCGTTTTGCCAGAACTGCTATTAAGATATCGGAGCAGCAGACGGAAGCAGGGAGTAATGTAAGGGCTTGGGTTCATTTGGCGATATTGCATCAGGAGATTAATGAGATAGATTCTGCCAAGTTGGCCTATGATGGTGCAGTTAGGCATTTATCAAAGATAAAAGATCCTTATGATTTAAATTATTTTTATCGTTCGATTAGTAGTTATTATAATATTACTAATCAGAATGATATAGCTTTGGTATATGCGGATTCTTCTTTAGTATCACAACAATTATTGAAGGATAATGTGGAGGCATTTATCGCTACTTATTCGAATTTGGCTCAATGTCAGATTGATGGTAGTATGATGGAGGAGGCAAGGCAAACTGCATATAAGGTAGAGGGTAGGATAGAAGGGACTTCAGAAATGGGGTTGAAGCAGGGTTTTTATAAGGTCATGATTAATTATGCGAAGCAGACGAATGATGTAGAATTATTAAAGAAGTATGAAAAAGCCTTAGAGGATTTAGGGGGCGATTTAGCGGAGCAAGTAGAAGTGAATAGAGTTTTAGAGCTAGAGAGGAAATTGAGTAGGTCTGAAAAAAAGTTAGCGCTTCAGGAACAGCAAAATGAGATTGAATGTTTGCGAGCAGATGCGGAAAGGGATGAGATGATCATAACGATACAAAAATATGTCAATATTGCGGGCCTGTTATTCTCTTTGCTATTAGCTTCAATTTCCTTTAGTATTTATAGAAGTTATAAGCAGAAGAAGGAGTATAATCAATTATTAGAATATCAAGTAGAGGATAGAACAAATAAATTGAATCAGGTCAATGCTGCCTTAGAACAAAGTAATAATGAACTAAGGCAATTTAATTATATTATTTCTCATGATTTGCAGGAGCCGATACGCAATATTGTGAGTTTTTCGAATTTAGCTCAACAAGAAACGCCTCCGAATACTGATTTGGACAAGTATATCAACTTTATTGCAAAGGGAGGAAAGCAGTTGCATAATTTGGTTACTGATGTAATGGAGTTTAGCCAGTTTGGCAATGATCAAGATGCCCTTAAGAAAGAGGAGGTGAGATTGGTTGAAATTGTAGAAGAGGTCAAAGCGTCTTTGTATCCATTAATTCATCAAAAAAAGGCGGAGATTACTTATACTGACTTACCTAATTTACATTCTTATCCCTCCATTTTATTCATCGTATTTAAGAATCTGATCAGTAATGGCTTAAAATATAATGAGAGTCAGCCTCCCAAAATTCATATTGATTATCAAAAAGATGACTTATATTATCATTTTACGGTGACAGACAATGGGATTGGTATTAAGCCTTCCTATCACAATCAGATATTTCAGATGTTTAAGCGATTGCATAATAAAAGCAAGTACGAAGGTACAGGTTTAGGCTTAGCAATTACTCAAAAAATCCTTCGCAAAATCAATGGTAATATCATATTAGTATCCTCCAATGTTGGAGAAGGCAGTACCTTTCAAGTTTCTTTGCCCATAGAAGTGGAGGCGGTTAAATTAGCTTAAGTGTACCTAGTTCACAAACATTTTTTTAAATTTGTATCTTTGACGTCCTTGGTTCCCAAAACAAAAGATACATGTTTTTATTCACTGATTTATTGATGCAAATCCTAGAGGGGATAGGATTAGCTCAAGAAGTACTTGCGGGTATTATTCTTGTGGCCCTGGGAGGGGTATGTACATTCTTTATTAAGCGAATGGGGATCAAAAAGGATTTGTTAGGTTACTACAGTAAGAGTGAAGTAGATGATTATACCGCTTGTTTTATACCTACTCACTATCAGACAGTAGGGCCACACTTAGAAAACGAGCCTGCCAATGCTAATTTTGTAAATGCCAGAGAGAAGTTAATCCCTAAGTTTATCAAAGAAATCTTTTCTCCTAACAATCCTAATAAGTTTTATATCGTATTAGCAGGAACAGGTATGGGGAAGTCGACCTTTATGGTCAATTTATTCTATCAATATCATAAACGCCCTTTTAGAGAATATGAGATGAAGCTTTTCCCTTTATCACATAGTAATTTAGAAGAAGCGATTAATCAGATCACGACTCCAGATAAAATAGGCAAAACCATATTGCTATTAGATGCTTTTGATGAGGATCTGAAAGCTATAGAAAACTATAAAAAGCGAATTACGAGAATTATTGATTTATCCAAATCATTTTACAAAGTAATTATTACTTGTCGGACACAATTTTTTCCGAATGAGGATATGGTGCCTAACAAATTGGATGTGCATAGACAAAGTACAGAAAAAGGGCATTACCAGCTGATCAAATTTTATATTTCTCCTTTTAGTGACAGTGAGATTCAACAATATTTGAATAAGAAGTACAATCGTTGGCCAAATGCCAAGAAGAAAGAAGCAAATCTGATTATCAACCAATGTAAAAACTTAGTGGCTCGTCCTATGCTGCTCCGTTATATTGATGAGTTATTGGAGGATCCCAAAGATTATAAATACTCCTACCAAGTATATGAGGCGCTGATTCAAAAGTGGATTAGAAGAGAAGCGAATTTTATCAAGGATGATAGCGAAAAAGAAAAACGAAAAATCATCCTCTTAGAATTTTCTCGTAAAATTGCGCTCAAGATTTATAATAATCAAAAATTTGGACAAAGCAATCCTTACTTCATTAAAAGTAAGCATATCACTACCTTAGCCAATCAGAATGGTATTAAATTACCCAAGATAGATATGACCTCTCGTTCCTTATTGAATCGAAATGCAAAGGGGGATCACAAGTTTGCTCATAAGTCTATTTGGGAATACTTTATAGCAGAGATTTATTTTTTCCAAAGGCATGAAGCCAAACATAGAGAAAAAGATGTAGAGTTCTTAGCTGATTTTAGTTTTAAGGGAATGGATACAGCAGCCCTCTTCTATAGAGAAAAGTGTACTGAAAAACTCAAGGATTTACATAAAGATTACTCTCTACAAAGCTCTCCTTTACCCAAGGAGTATCTCATAGAGATCAAAAACACTGATGTGAACCTAATAGATGATGTACAGAAGGTCCGCGCCATTAGCCTATGTTGTTTGAATGATCACGAATTGGCTTATATCGAAGCTTTTGATGAGTTGGAGTTTTTGGTGTTAATTGATTGTCCAATTAAAGATTATAGTAGACTGACTCATTTGAAACAATTGCAGAGAGTAGATATTTACTTTACAGAAAAACCAAAGGAAATAGCATCCTTCAATGTCTTTAATCACCAATTTCCCTATTTGGCAGAAGTGAAATTATTAGGGGAAATCGATAAATTAGTGTTGAAAGAAAAGAAAAAAGAAATAAAGCGTAAAAATTTAAAATTGACAGCCAAATAAATAGCAAAAACACTTATATTGTTGTGTGTTTAGCGCCTCATTATTCCTTGTATTCAAAAAGTCAATATGAAAAAACCATTACTATTACTAGTATTGCTATTGCCCTGTTTATTTGCATGGGGCCAAAAAGCAAAAGGCGATCAAATAAAGTACACCTTTTTGAGAAAGCCAATGAACCCCTTAGAAGGAGAGTTTACCACTTATTCTTTTACTATCAAGGATGATAATAGGATTAGCCTCAAACGATTAGGGTTTTTAGATTCTAAAGTCGCAGAACAACATTTTGATTTTGATCAATATGAACGCAAAATGGATCGTGGAGATTTTGAATTAGTGTTAGACGTAGAGGGGGATAACATCATAAGTAGAGATGTGAAGTCTACAACTAAGACGGAAGGAAAGGGAGACGATGCTAAAAAAGTAACTTACTATTATTACGAAGTGAAGTATTGCGTACCTGCAAGTTATCAACTATTAGATGGGGCAAGAGAAGTAATGAGAGACGGTTTGTTAGGTAGTTGTAATACTCCTTTAACCTATAAAGGAAAGGAGTTTAGAAGCAAAACTTCTGTCTATAAACATTGGGATGATAATGAACATTCCATCAAAACGAACCTGGTAACGGATCGAGTAAGGGATATGTTAGTCGATCTAGGACGAAAACTTCATAGCGAAATAGATGCACATCCTTATTCAATTAATCCAACATTCTACAGCATCAAAAAGGCGGATAAATACAATGCGGAGCAATATGATGAAGCATTTGAAATAACAAAAAAAATACTGGCCAAAACTCACAATGGTATTTCTCAAGAAGAATTACAAAAAGGGCTAGAACCAGCTATGAATATCTGGAAAGAAGGCTTGACCAAATATGATGTTAAAAACAAAAAAGAAGTAGGGATGTATTTTGCTTCTGCCTATAATTTAGCACAAGCTTGTACTATGTTGGAGGCTTTTGATGCGGCTCAAGATTATTTGGATAAAGCAGTAGAAGCAGACAAAAAAGGCGGTGAAGTAAGAGCTCTCCAAACATGGTTAGAGCAGATGATTGCTCGTGATGAAGCAAACAAGAGTATTCCTAATAAATTTGTTGGAACCTATCAAGGCGGTGGCGAAGAAGATAGTAAGCGAGATGTACCATTAGATTACGTCATTACTTCAAGAAAAGATACCGTTTATGGAGAAATCAATATCACCTATGGTAATTTAGGGATAGATCGGATAAAAGTAACCAACTATGCGCAAGAAGTAAATCCGACTCGTAGCTTCAAATCAGATGAAGTCAAACTAATTCGTAATTATGGCTACTACTACCATCTTATACCCATGTCAAGAACAGAAAATATGGGTATCCCAAGTATTGAATTAGCCCAATTATTACACTTTAATGAAAAGGTGGGCCTATACAGAGTAAAGGCAGAAGAAGAAACCATAGAGGAATTCTGCTTCCTCAAATATGAGGATAAAGCAAAAGCCGTAAGTACCAATGCACTGAAGTTTATCAAAATAAATAAAGGCATTGCTTCCTACTTTGACGATTGTCCAAATATTGTTAAGAAGGCAGAAGAAAAAAGCTATAAAAGAAGTGAAAACGGTCTTATGGAAGTGATAGACGATTACGAAACTTGTAAACAGTAAAAACAAACAAATGGGCAGCTTTATAATTGAGTTGCCCGTTTTTATTTCCAATTGTTAATCATCGCAATTTGTTCAGCCGTTTCAGGAGAGCGATGAATCTTAGTAAGGGCTATATGCTCCCTCAAACTTTCCAAAGCCTGCTCTGCACTCACTTCATAGACTTCCCTTAAATAACAACCCACAACAGTGCCAGTCCTTCCAGCACCGCCCATACAATGAATATACAAGCCCCCATCTTCCTGCTCAATCAGCCCTAATATTTCCCTCATGAAGTCAAGCGTCGGAACGCCATAATCCTTGATTGGCATCAAGTGAAGATCTATTGCACATTCCTCCTTTTTCAAAGCCTCCAAACTATCGAGATAATTTTGCCCCAAAACAGTATTGGGTCCGCTTTCAATCGCTTCTGTCAAATTAATAATCCTACGAACCCCCAGCTCATATAAATAACTCAAGTTGCGATAGCTCATCTCCTGATCAGTATCAACAGGCATACACCCACACCAAATAGGCAAAGAATTAAGCTGATAAATATGTTCTCTTAGTTGCTTCATAATTAGGCTTCGTTTTGTAGCTTACTTACCCTTGCGTTTCTTTGCTTGCTTATGCTGCTTTTTATAAAATGGATTATCAGCATATAAGCCCTCATATACCTTATCTTTTAAGTAATCAAGCTTCAAGCATTTTTGTACCTTACCAGAATTTGTCATTAGGACTTGCTCATTCTCATTTAAATTGAGTAAGTTATGCGGACTAATACCACCAATGATCGCCGTAATATCCTTAGCCATTCCCCAATTATTGACGCCAAAGGTTTGAATCGATGCTGCATTATTCAAGATCGTTTGCCAATCTTTAGTGTACCTTAATTTTAATTGACTCAGATCTTGCCAAAAGGACCAAACCTTTACCCCATATCCACGCATCAATGTCATCGCAGTTCTAAATGCTTCCAATTCACCCAATTGAGCTGCTTCGTCTATTAGGAATAGATTGGGCAAATCAGGCTTGCTTCTACGCTCCAATAAGATCTCCAGCAAAGCTCCCAACCACAATCTTAATAAAATTCCATGAGATTGCAACTTATTGGGTGGCAAAACTAAATAAATACTCATCGGCTTACCATCCTTAAATTTTTGCAAATCAAAACTAGTCTTATCAAAAGAAGCAACCGCTTTATCATCTCCAAAAATATAAGTGTACTGCTGAGCGGTAGTCAATATACAAGAGCGAGTCTGATCTGCACTCAACTGCAAAAACTGTGCAATTTCTGCCTTCGCAAATGGATTCATATCCTTATAAGTATCTAATATCACAGCCAATTGATAAACTACATCACCCTTAGAAAGCAGCTCTCTTACATACCCGTAATGCCGTTTGCTCTCCTCTTCCAATGTTAAGGTATGGGCTACCAAACCACTTAATAAAGCACTGGCTTTTCTATCCCAGAAAGGGTCAGCTTTGATACTTTGCCCTTCCACAAACATCAAATCAGTGAGTGTCAAAGCCAAAGTAGCAATAGAATCATCTTGCTTTAGAGCCTTAATATCAAAAGGGTTGAGACTGTCAGGTTGATCCGTTGTTAAACGAAAAGGATCAATGACTACCACATCACCAAATTGTTTTCTTCTTTCAGCTGTAATCGCTGCTGCCTCCCCTTTTATATCTACTACAATCACTGGCCCCTCATAGCTTAGTAAAGTAGGAATAATAGCAGAACGCCCCTTGCCCTTTCCAGTCGGGGCTATAGTCAAAAGGTGTCCTTCCTCTTCAGCGAAAATATCAATTGGTTTTTTATTTAAGGGAACACGATTGTTTTTTAAAGTAAAACCAGTGGGACCGGAGCCACCACTGGTTACCCTACCTAAGAGGATATCAGTAGGGGTTTTAGGGAAACCTTGAGCCTCTTTTGTTGTTTTCTTAGTACTCATAATATTAAAAATTTAGGATTGGAAAATAGAGTCGCTCACGACTAATGAGCGCTACTAATTAAAATTCTACTGCGAATTTAAATCAGGAGCCTTTAGGAGAAAATTCTAATTCAAATAGGAAAGTTCTAGGATAATTCTAGTAAAATTATATTTTGGCCATTAATACGCTTAACAACAAATTAATGTTGCATTTTAGTTAAGAACACTTTAACTTAGGGTAACGAACGTTAGTTTTTAAAACCAACAAATTTTTACACTCAAATTTTTTAGGCCCCTTTTTCAATTTCATCTTGATTCTTAGGGATAATAATTTTTTACTTATCGGACTCTATTCAACGTATTCATATTAATGCGTACTGGAAAGGCTACGCATACTGATAGCAGATTTATACCTCAAACATAAACCAAATAGCTTATAAACTAAAACAACGAATTATGGCAGCGAAAATTAAACTCAGTAAAAAGGAATTCAAGGAGTTTCACACTCGAATTAAAAACAAATTAGAAGAGCGGTATCCAGAAGCTAAAAATGCCAAATTAATTCCTTATGAAAAATTGGAAGAAGAGTTAGCGCAATTAATAGCGGATGCTAATTTTGTGTACAATTACAAATACCTCTACAACAAAAATTTAGAAGTAGAAAAGAAAAGCGCTCAAAATGAATTTTCTATCGATAAATCTTACTTAGAATTGCTGCTTAAATTTATTGATCTCAATCTTGATAATTATAAAGAAGCGCTTAATACCAGCCTACAAAAAGAATCGCAAACCAGCTTCATTGTCTATTACATCAAACCATTTGAAGTACTCAAAGGGACGCCTCAACTTTACAGCTTCACTTTAGATATCCAATCTTTAGAAGAAGTCTTTGTGAGAAAAACCATAACAGGTACTCAGTACAAAGGCCGAGTCAAAAAAGAAGGAAGCCTTGTCAAAACTCTTGACCTAGGAGCCTGTGATGAATCTCGTACCATGCATTTGGTGATGCAAAAAGGAAACTATAAGTTCGAAAAACTAAAATTAGCATTGGGTTTTGGTTCATTTGAATTTATCGAAAGCTATTACGGAACCGTTCGCTGCATACTCATTCAGGAAAGTATGTTCTTAAATCTGTCGGAAGAAGAACAAAAAAATCTCGAAATGGATTTTTCAGGTTATCTGACTTTAGTCTCTTTGAACCCAGTCAGAATAGGTAGCAATACAGTTTATGACATCAGAGCCTTTAGAGACGAACTCAAGAATGTGAAGAATAATAAATCATTGATTCGCCTCACGAATAACCTCATGTACACAGTGTCCGATTTGCTAACCTACGGAGCTGACGAAAAATCAATCAAGATAAACGAACACGGTTTATACAATCGCATCAATAAGCAAACAAGAGCCTTGAAAAGTTGGATAAAAACCAATGAAGACTGTATGAAGAAAAAGGCAAATGTCATGCGAGTATAAGCCACAATATATTTCACGTATTATTTTAATTTGGGGCTTCCCCTTCATTTTTTTTGATCGGACCGTAGGGGCGCTACCTATGTGTGCGCCCTCCGATCAAAAAAAATGAAGGGTCGGGCTGTCCGCTCTTATGTGGCTATGCCGCTCCTACTTCACTAAGCCGTACTTGTCTGCCTTTCAGGCCAGCCTGCGTCCAGCTAAGTTCCGTAAGTCGCAGCATGGCCGCCACATACCGCTACCATCCCTAAGCCGATTTTTTGGTATTGGGTATCAAGTAGTGAGTATTGGGACAAAGTATGTCGAATATTGGAATCTTTTCAAGATCGTGTACGATAACCAAGATAAATTCTCGATTTTATAAAGACTATCCCCCTCACCGTCCCCCAACAAAAAAAGCCGTTCGTAACTTATTCGTTATGAACGGCTTGTCATTTGAACTGGTAGTCCCTAGGGGAATCGAACCCCTGTTTCCAGGATGAAAACCTGGCGTCCTAACCCCTAGACGAAGGGACCAGTTTATTTCAAAAGCGATGCAAATATAATAGCTATTTTATTCTTATCCAAACATCTTTTGAAAAAAAATGATCAAATTTTTGGCTTTTTTTTCATTGGGTTGATAATCAGATAACTAAAGAACTCATTTAAAGTTTCCTACTGGCTTAGAAAATGGCTGTTTTTCCGTATTTCTTCGTTATTTTTTCGGTCCGTAGCCCTGCTATGAACCTCAAAAATGCCTTGAACTACAAAAAAACAGCTAATTTTCAGCTTCATTATAA
>JAHDDN010000189.1 GCA_020629335.1 Chitinophagales bacterium
GGAAACTTACAAAGTGCTGAAATAGATAGTTCATCACAAGCGAAAACTATTTCTTTATAAGGATAATTTTCAGATCTATCAGTTATACAATACTTTTTGTAATAAGTATCAGATTTTGATAGATTTAGATTTTTGGCTGTAATTAAAACTCTTGCTGGATTTCCATTAATTGGCTCTTCAAATTTATAGAGTTTATTATTCAAATTTTCATCAATTTTAATACTGGTATCAATATACCTTTCTGTTGTTGCCATAATTTAGATGTTTTGATTGTTATAGAAATAAAATTATTATTCAGCCTGATACATTGCGGCATAAAAATGATTTTATGTTGGCACACCTTCTCCCTTTTCGTAATCAAAAACATTGCTGTTATTGACCACAAAATAGAGCTTCGCCTGACATGAAAACGGCGATTTTCATGCTACAAAGCATTGTTGCTAAATAGTTATTAAAATAAGTTGGGATACACTAAGGGTAATAAAAAGTGAATTGATATCAGTAAGACAATAATACGATATAAATGTTATATGCACAAATTTTTAGTGTTAAAATTTACATAAATAAAATTTAAATATGACATGGCTTTTTATTATATGATGTGTTTTTATGTTGTATAGTTGCTGACAATGCGGCCCAGATAGCAGCGGTATGTGGCGTCGAGAGGTGGCTTACGGAAACTTAGGCAGACGCAGGCTGGCCCTGCAAGGGCAGACAAGTATGCCTTAGTGTAGTAGCCGCCGAACAGCCGCATAAGAGCGAATAGCTGGATAAGCCGCCCTAATAATAAAACACGAATTACAGAATCAATAAATCATTGCAAATGATGAATGAATTGATTATCTTGCATTGTAAGGTGTCACCAAAAATTAAATTCCATGACAGTTAGAAAGGATATCAAAGAAGAGATTATTAAAAGAATGGATAGTATACCTGATGAAATGCTATTAGAACTATTAGATTTTGTCAAGAACTTAGAAGGGAAATCTAAAAAAGATAGAATATTATCCTTTTCAGGTATTTGGAAAGATATGGATGATGATTTTTTTGATGATTTGACTAAGAATTTACATGAAAGAAGAAGTAAAGATATAAGAGAATAGATGGCTACTAAAGAAAGATTACTAGATACTGATATCCTTTCATACTACTTAAAAGGAGATGCTGATGTTGATAAGCACGTAAAGAAATATTTAAAAAATTCTCCAGCTTTAGTTATTTCAAGGATTACTCAATATGAAATTTTCAGTGGATTAGAATATAAAAAAGCAAGTAGACAAATAAAAGAGTTTGAGTTATTTCTATTAGACTGTAAGATTTTAGATTTGTCAGAAGCAGCCGTAAAAATAGCTGCAAAAGAATTTGGAAGATTAAAAAGAACAGGAATTATCATTGGAAATTCTGATTTATTAATTGCAGGTATTGCCTTGAGTAATAATATGATACTAGCCACAAATAATGAAAAACACTTCAAGCACATAAAAGGATTACAAATAGAGAATTGGAAAAAATCTTAAGAAATCTTAAATTTCTATTAATCATTTGTAGATGTTGCACTTATGCTTATCTTACCAAGATATATCTCTTTATATACCTTGAAATTGAAAATTAAGCAATAGTGAGAAAATTATTGACCATTGGATTCTTATGTGTATTTCAGATTCTTGCTGCCCAACCCGCCGTTGAGGAGTTTAAAGAAGTATTTAGACTGGAAATATCAGAGACAGCTACGCCTATTGTTATTGATGGTAAATTAGATGACAAGGCTTGGGCTAAGGCTAATATTGGTTCAGATTTTTGGCAAAAGGTACCCTTCTTTGCGGAGGGTGCTGATCCTAAGACAGAAGTGATGTTGACTTATGATGAAGACCATCTTTATGTGGCCGCTAAATGTTTTCAAAGGGAAGACATTATTATTCAATCTTTGAAACGAGATGAGTATTGGGATAATGATGGGATTGCGATTGTACTTGATCCTCTGAATACAAGAACTAATGGTTTGCTATTTGGAATCACCGCTGCAGGGCAGCAATGGGATGCTTTACGTTCATCGGAAGATATCAATAGTGACTGGAGTAATAAGTGGTATAGTGAAGTTCAGGTGGAAGAAGAATATTGGTCCATGGAAATGGCGATCCCATTTAGGATTCTTCGTTTTAGTGCTGATCAAATAGAGTGGGGGATGAATTTTGTGAGAAATCATATTAATGAAAATGAATACCACAATTGGACAGCAGTGCCTGAATCATTTTGGCCACCAGATGTGGCTTTTGCAGGAGCGTTGGTATTTGATAAAGCGCCTACTCCTAAAAAGGGCAATTTCAACTTGATTCCTTATGTAACAGGATCAGTAAATAAGCAAGCAGGAGAAGAGGTGAAAGTTGCAGGTAATGCTGGATTGGATGCGCGTGTTTCAGTTAGTCCTACCCTTAATCTTGACTTGACTTTTAATCCTGATTTTTCTCAGATAGAAGTAGACGAACTAGTAACTAACCTGACCAGATTTAATATCTTTCTTCCTGAAAAACGAACTTTCTTCTTGGAAAATGGAGATCTGTTTTCCGATTATGGATATCCGGGAGTACGACCATTTTTTTCCAGAAAGATAGGATTGGATAGTGAACGACAAGCAGTTCCCATTTTATATGGTGCAAGACTGACGGGAAATATAAACAAAACGATCCGTATGGGAATTGTGAATATTCATTCCTTGAATAGTGAGAATTCTTTTGCACAAAACCAAAGCGCAGTAAGTGTCCAAAAAAACTTTGGGCGTTCTTATATCAGAGGCTTATTTTTAAATAGGCAAGCATTTGATAAAAGTGAGATCGTTAATAATGATTACGGAAGAAATACGAGTCTTGATTTAGGTTATGTTAGTGATAATGGGAAGATAAATGCTTGGGGAAGCATGCATCATTCTTTTAAGCCAAATGTAAGTGGTAAAACGGGATTCTATACCTATGGAGCGGTATATACAGATCCATTGTGGGAAATCTTACTCGCAAGTGCTAATGTGCAAGAAAACTATTATGCGGATATGGGATTTGTTCAAAGAACTGAAAATTATGATGCTGAGAGAGATACGACTATTCGAGTTGGATTTAATGATAATATAGCGAGTATTACTTATAGGATCAGACCTAAAGAGGGTAAAATAACCAGACACAATATCAATTTGACCAATATTTATTATACCAATTCAGACTGGAGTTTTAATGAATTATTGAGTGAGTTAAATTATTCGATTGCCTTTCGAAATACCTCAGAATTTAGAATAGGTATTACTCGCAATCAACTTGATTTATTATTTCCATATAGCTTTGTGTCAGAAGGGGTAGCACTTCCTGCTGAAAGATATACTTTCGAAAATATATCAGCTTCCTATTCTTCGGACAAAAGAAAAATGATCAGTTTTGGACTGAGAGGACAGACAGGTGGTTTTTATAATGGAAACTTAAGTCAAGCTAATGGAGATGTCAATTTTCGAATACAACCATGGGGTAACTTGAGTTTAGGTTATCAATGGAATAAATTGGACTTTCCTGAGCCTTATGGTAATGAAATAATCACTGCCTTTGTTGGCAAATTGGAAATAGGATTTAGTAGAAACTTATTATGGACCAGCCTGTTTCAATATGTAGGTCAAAATGAGTTTATGGGTATTAATTCCAGATTGCAATGGCGGTTTTTACCTATGTCAGATCTATATTTGGTTTTTGTTGATAATTATGATGTCTTCAATGGCGTTGCTAATACGAGAAATATTCAAACGAATAATCGAGCTTTGGTTCTCAAATTGAATTATTGGTATTAGACAGTCATTTGAAAAATCAAGATTCTATGTTTACCTTAAGCAAAAATAAAAGCAATGACTGATATCCAGATAAGAAAAGCCACTTTTGATGATTTACCCATCTTATATGATTTTGAACAAGGCATTATTCAAGCTGAGCGCCCCTTTGATGAAACACTCAAATCTGGGCACATCAATTATTATGATTTGAAAGCAATGATTGATGATAGTGAAACAGATGTCATTGTGGCAGTCTACAAAGAAGAAATTATTGGATCTGCTTACTCTAATATAAGGGAGGCTAAACCTTATTTGAAGCATGCTTATTACGCCTATTTAGGATTTATGTATGTGAAGCCCGAGTATCGGGGAAAGGGAGTTAATAGAATGATAGTAGAGGAATTAAAGAAATTGGCCTTGGCAAGAGGTATTCATGAATTGCGTTTGGATGTTTATAGTGATAATCATGCAGCCATTAGAGCTTATGAAAAAGCTGGCTTTGAAAAGCAGATGGTAAATATGAGGATTGAGATTTAGTAAGTTATTTGTAAATTTACATCCAAATCACTTTCATGAAAATCAGAACAGAAGAAGATATTGCTGCCTTAGACGAAAAAATTAAAAAGGACTTAGGGATTGATGTACGCAAATACCGAAACCCAGAAGCAATAGAAGGCTTAGTAGACCTAATTACCTTTCCTAAATATGCGCTTAATTGGACGATTAGGCCCGTCATATTATTCTTCGTGTTTTATATCATTGGTTTTTTTGTGATTGATTTGACTCGATTTGAGTGGCTCTTATACGCCTTATTGGGTTTTGTGTTATTTATCATAAGTGGTTGGTTTGGTGGATTACATTATCTGATTTCTAAAATTAGATCTGATGTAGACGGAATTGCTGATTATTCTTTTGATGTGATGAAAGCGAGTGTGCAGGATTTGAGCATTGTGAGTAATCAAGTTGGAAATAGTAATTGGACTAGTAATATGGGATTGCTTTTTAAAGGGGTGATTCATATTGTGAGTATACCTGTATTGACGGATGTTATTGGTAAAAAAGTCCCATTTGTTGGCCGATTTCTCAAGGGGATTGTTAAGCGATTTCTCAATGTGTTGTCAGACAATATTGATTTTGATGAAGCTAAATTAAGTGCCGAATTAGAAGCGGAAGTAGACGAAAATAAATACCTTCAAATTTATACCAATTCGATCACCACTGCTAATAATGGGACGGATAAAGCGCTATCTTTTGCTGCGAAAGCTGTTCAGCTTCCTTTGAAAATTGGATTTATTATTTCCTTTCTTTTCTTAGTGCTGTTTATTTATATGATTTGGTGATTTATTTTGAAATTAATCGTACATTAATTGCATGAATTGGAATAATAAAACGGTATGGATTACGGGAGCTTCTTCTGGGATTGGAGAAGCCCTTACTTATCAATTAGCTGAAAAAGGAGCAAAACTCATCATCTCTTCCCGCAGAAAAGAAGCCTTAGAAAAAGTAAGAGCACAATGTATCTCACCAGAAAAAGTGATTATACAAACTTTAGATTTAGCGGATGCTAAGAGTATAGATGAGGCTACGCAATCAATATTAGCCAAGCATCCAATTGATATTTTAGTCAATAATGGAGGGATTAGCCAACGATCCTTAATTACAGATACGGTCATGGAGGTTTATAGAAACTTAATGGAGGTCAATTATTTTGGGACGGTTCATTTATCGAAAATTGTTTTAGAGCATTTTATTAAAAATAGGGGAGGGCATTTTGTCAATGTTACCAGCTTGATGGGGAAATTTTCTTCTCAGTATCGTTCGGGTTATTGTGGAGCCAAACACGCATTGCACGGTTTTTTTGATTGCCTGCGATTAGAGCATGATGCAGATAATGTGAAGGTAACGATGGTTTGCCCAGGTTTTGTCAAAACCAATATTTCTTATAACGCTTATACAGGAGATGGTTCTGCTCAAGGGACGATGGATGATATGCAGGCCCAAGGGTTAAGCTCAGAAGAATGCGCCCTACAAATGATAGCGGCTATCGAAAAAGAAAAGCACGAAGTTTATATTGGCCAGCGAGAAACTTTGGGGGTTTATATGAAGCGATTTTTCCCTAAGCGATTACATCAAATGATGTTGAAGGAAAAGGTGAAGTAGGTTTTGCGCAAGGGATGCGCCCAAATAATAAATAAACGCAATCGTCTATCTTTTTAGCAATTTATCTTTGATGTGTGTTTTGATGAATTCATCTTTGAAGGAGGCGCCTAATGGAATTTCTTCTTTATTAATCAATATGGTATCGACATCAATGGAGTCGATATTGTTGACATTAATAATGTAGGACTTACTGACTCTGGCAAAAATGTGTTTAGGCAATTTACTGTAAATCGTTTTGATATTAAGGGCCGTCATATATTTTTCGCTATCTGTAAATAGCATGACGTAGTCCTTTAGTCCCTTGATCCATTTTACATCTTTATAATAAAGCTTAATGTATTTTCGATCTGATTTGATGTAAAAATATTCTTCTGTTATTTCAGAAAGTTCGGATTTTATTTTGCTTGTTTCTATGACCTCTTTAGCGCGAGTGACTGCTTGAAAAAAACGTTCAAAACGAATCGGTTTAACTAAATAATCAAATACTTCCAACTCGAATGCTTCCAAAGCAAATTGGGGATAAGCCGTTGTGAGAATAACGATGGGTCTTTCCTTAAGTGTTTTCAAAAACTCTAATCCATTGAGTCCAGGCATTTCAATATCTAAAAACATAATATCTACTTCATTATTATTGAGATAGTCACTTGCTTTAATGGCATTAGGGAATTGTCCTTTTATTTCTATCCAATCTATTTCCTTTAGATTGAGCTCGATTCCTTTTCTTGCAAAAGGCTCATCATCTACTATTATACAGGATATTTTGCTCATAAGATATTGTTAATCGTTAAATTGACTTTGTACACATTTTCGGTTTCCTCAATAAGGAGGATATGTCTTTTCGGATATAGCAACTGCATTCTCTTCTGAATATTCTCTAATCCCATGCCAGAATAATCGTCATTACTACTAACATAAGAGCGATCAAAGGTGTTTTCGATTTTGAAAATGAGATTTCTATCCACTAATTCCCAAAGTAAATGAATTTGCTCATTTTCGGAACTAATGGATTGGCTGTATTTACAAGCGTTTTCTACAAAAGGCAAAAATAGGAGTGGGGGAATACTGATATTATCCATGCTACCTTTTATCTTCAAGCCAACTGTCAGATCATTCCTACGCATTTTTTCTAATGCCAAATACTGCTTGATAAAATCCAATTCTTGATTGAGCCTGACAGTCTCATGAGCAGCATCATAAGTTTGATAACGCATTAAGTCAGATAATTTTAATATAGTTTCAGGCACATCCTCAGGATATTCTTTGGCTTGTACGTACATAGTATTAAGCACATTGAAAAGAAAGTGTGGATTGACTTGTTTCTTTAAATAGTTGAGTTCAGTAGTTAATTGTAGTTGTTGTAGTTCATGAAATTTTTGTTGTTTAAGATAAGCGTTCTTCGCTATTTTTATAGCTACTGCTAAGCCTAATAATCCTAAAGTGAATAATAGACTATAAAAGATATCATTGATTCTAAAATCATCTCCATACTCAAAGCTGAAGTTAAAATATATGACGACCATATTAGCCGCAAGTGAAAATAGCGTCCAGAATATATAAGTGCTAATCTTATTTTTTTCAAAAAATTGAGGAATTAAAATATAGAGATTAAAGTACACCATGAGAACATCTGCCATGAACCCAAATATGAAGTAGTAGATATTAACACTTTCGGCTAATCCGAATAGGGATAAAAATTCTTCCAAATACATCAGTATCCAAAAAGCTCCATGCCTAATGATCCAGTATTTATTACTAATAAAAAAGCCTTCTCTTTTCATTTGCCTAACAAACATTTGTTCTCTGCAAAGTTAATTCTATTCTAAGGGCATTAACAAACTTTAAGTATAAAAAAAAGGGTGTTTGGTATAAAAAAGAGGCCCATTTCTATAAATACGCCATTTCTGCATCACTTCTTGACTTACATTTGAGTCATCAAGCAATTGATATGTGCACATTTCAATTTTACTCAGCCATAAAATTTTTAAACTAAGTTAATGTTCAAGTTAGCTTATAAAAAACAAATATTATGAACATACAATCAAAAAGTTTATTAGCGTTATTAGCCTTGTTGATTTTGGTAAGCTCTTGTAAAAAAGAGGAGGCAATTCAGAGTTCATTAGATCAATTTGCTGACGAACAAAATGAATTGTACAGTGGGGCTAAAAGAAATTGTGGTATGTCAGAAAAAATGGATCAGTTATTAGCGGATCCAGCATTTAGAAAAGAACACGAGAAGAAGTTTGCTCGCTTGCTAACTTCAAAAACAGAGGGGATAGAAGATTGTAGTAGTCCTTTAGTGATACCTGTGGCGGTACACTATCAAGGTATAAGTAATACAGATATTAATTGCCTTCGCCAATTAGCACAATCACAAGTTGATGTGTTAAATCAGGATTATCAAGGCACGAATTCAGATATCAGCAACTGGACCAATCAAGCAGCTAATAGTTTCCCAGCTGTGTCTAATGGCGAAGCTTGCTTGAAATTTTGTTTAGCAGATCAAGGTCACCCAGCAGGCTTTGGTTTAAATACAGGTGATCCAGCCGTGACATTGAATCAAACGACAGGTGATAGTAATTCAAGTTGGAGCGGATATCTGAATATATTCGTAAGATCAGGAACAGGTGTTTTGGGTTATTCCCCTCTCGGAGGTTCAGGTAATGGTGATGGCGTAGTCGTAGATGTTGTTGGTTTTGGAACAGGAAGTGGATGTGGAAACGTAAGCCCAGATGCACCTTATAATCTAGGTCGTACATTAACACACGAAGTTGGTCACTATCTATTATTAGATCACATTTGGGGTGATGGCTGTGGAGTAGATGATGAGGTAGCTGATACGCCTAACCAAAGTGATGCACACTATGGCTGTCCTTCAATTGGTGTTTCTTCTTGCAACTCTACAGATATGCACATGAACTATATGGATTACACAAATGATGCTTGTATGTACATGTTTAGTGCGGGGCAAGTGAGTAGATCAGAAAATTATGTATTGACAAGTCT
Organism: Chitinophagales bacterium; assembly: GCA_020629335.1. The sequence continues at coordinate 8,960 of JAHDDN010000189.1, forward strand.
AAGTATTTTAACGGATAATGCAGCAGCTACTTGTAGCTCCGTAAGTGGTGGTGGATCAACAGACACAGGCGGCGGTACAGACACAGGCGGCGGTACAGACACAGGCGGCGGTACAGACACAGGCGGCGGTACAGACACAGGCGATGATTGCACTGAGATCACCATAAAAGTAGTATTAGATTTCTACGGTTCAGAAACTTCTTGGGAATTAGTCGATGATTATTATGATACCATTGCGACTGGTGGACCTTACCAAGATTACCAAGAAGGAAAAGTAAAGAAAAAGAAAGTTTGTTTAGAGGATGGTTGTTATACACTCTACTTGGATGATTCTTATGGTGATGGTATCTGCTGTGATTATGGCGATGGTTACTTAGAGGTAAAACACCAAGGAAGTGTGATTGCAGAATCTGATGGTTACTTTGGCTACTATGATGAAATGTACTTCTGCATTGACGGTATAGGGATTACCTCTACGAATAATGTAAAAGATGATAAGCAAAATAACTTAGCACCGAAATCTTATGGTAATCAGTAAGTAGCTAAAAGGGGAACACGACACTTTTGGGCCGCAAAGAGCAATCTTTTGCGGCTTTTTTTCTTTTAGGGCCTTTCCTCAGACTCATTAAAAATGAGTCTGAGGTCGGGCTATCCGCTCTTATGTGGCTATGCACTGCCTATTCCGCTAAGGCGTACTTGTCTGCCACTGCGTGGCCAGCCTGCGTCCACCTAAGCTCCATAAGGCAGCGCATGTACGCCACATACCGCTCCTATCCCTAAGGCAAATTA
>JAHDDN010000190.1:0-3058 GCA_020629335.1 Chitinophagales bacterium
ATCCGCTCTTATGTGGCTACTCGGCAGCTACTCCACTAAGGCATACTTGTCTGCCACTCCGTGGCCAGCCTGCGTCTGCCTAAGTTTCGTAAGCTCCCTCCTAACGCCACATACCGCTTCTATCCAGGCCGCAGATTGATGAGGAATGTGTGATGATAAATGATAAATTATTTTTGTATATTGAAGTGTTATTATAAAAACTCTCTGAAACAAAAAACATGAGCCACAAACTATTTTTCTTAATAGCTACATTTTGTACGCTATTTTATGCCATAGCCTCCTCTCAAATGAAAGCGGTAACAGAGCGAGGAGACACCATATATGTGTATGATAATGGTACTTGGAGATTTACTGCAGAAGAAGAAATACCCTTAAATAATGAATTGGGGTTCTTAACTGAGGAATTGAAAATTGATACCATCGCTACTCCTTTAAAGGTAAAAGAATCTGCTAAAAATGAGGTTAATAGTATTTTAGGGTTTTTTAAAATCATGTATGACGGTCTAGTGTGGGAAAGAGTGCCTCCAGCCAATATTAATCCAGATGCGGAGATCGCCTTCATGTCGACAGATAGAAGTGCATTTGCTATGGTTATATCTGAAGGAATACAAATCGGGACTGAAAATGTCATGAAAATTGCGCTTAAAAATATGAGAGATGTCAGTAATAATCAGGTTGATATTGTTAAAATGGAATATCTTATGGTAAATGGTAAGGAAGTATTAAGAGGAGTTTATGATATTGACTTAAATGGGATGGCTTTTACATTCGATGCCTATTATTTTTCTAATGAAAATGGCACTATTCAATTCTCTACTTGGACTGGGACTAATCTTTATGAAAAAGAGGGTAGTAAACTGAATGATTTGTTGAATGGGTTGATCATAAAATAGGCTAGGCGGACGTTGCGGCAGATGGACGTTGCAGTACGAGATTGGTGGACATTGCAGAATTAGACGTTGCAGTGCAACGTCCCTACGAGGAAAAAACACCAATTGGATCAATTCCTAAATATACAGCTATGAAGTACTATTTAACTACTCTCCTACTTTCCTTTATGATTTCATTTGGGGAATTAGAGGGACAAATATCTAATGTGAATTTATCAATGGAGTTAGAAGAATTTATTCTTAATGAGATGGAGCAACATAATATTCCTGGCTTCGCTGGTAGTATTATTGTGGATGGGGAAATTGTTTGGTCTGGGACCTATGGGATGGCTAATATTAGCACGAATACTCCTGTAAATGAAAATACTAAATTTACCGTAGCTTCTATTTCAAAATTATTTACGGCTTGGGCTTGTGTGCTATTATGGGAGGCTGGTTCTTTGGATATTGATGCAGATATCAATACTTATCTTCCTTTCGAAATTATTAATCCGAACTTCCCTGATGTACCTATAACTACTAGGCAATTATTACTGCATAAATCCAGCTTAAAGGATAGTGAAAGTGATTTAGAACTTTGGGATAATTTGGGTGATCCTGACATTCCATTAGGGGAGTTTTGTGAGGGATATTTTGTAGAGGGTGGGGATTTATATAGTGCTTCTAATTGGAATACTAGTTCTCCTACTAACTCTTCTTATTGGTATAGTAATGCGGGCTTTACGCTATTGGGATATATAGTGGAACAGGTCAGTAATCAGGCATTTAATGAGTATTGTGCGGAGCATGTATTTTCAATTTTTGAGATGCCTACTAGTGGATGGTTTTATTCGGAAGTGGATAGTAGTAATGTGGCTATGCCTTATAGTATTTTCATGACCCCTTATGGTTATTATAGTGTGCCTGAATATCCTGCCGCTATGTTGAAAGCCGATATTTTAGAACTGTCTAATTTTTTGATTGCGATTACACAAAGGGGGAATTTTAATGGGAATCAATTAATGGAAATGGCTAAGTTTGAAACGATGCTTCCTGATAATATGGAGAATGGTTTTGGCTGGTGGGGAAAGGATACTTGGTATGGTGATCCTACTGGCAATTATTGGAGTCATGGTGGTTTTATGAATGGAGTGAGGTCTCAATTGAATTATTATCCAACTGATAGTGCTGGACTGATTATTTTAACAAATGGAGAGGGTTTCTATCAAGATATTCAAAATAAGATGGAGGAATTTATGCATGAATTTCAAACGGAAAATGCTACGAGTATTCAGAAAGCCAATGATACCAATTCGGCTATATTAGTTTATCCAAATCCTGCTATTGATATTATTTCGATTCGGCTTTCCATTTCTAATTCTAAGCACTGTCAATTTATCATCTATAATATGCTTGGTGATCAGGTATTATCGGGAGAAATGTTTGATGAAGCGAAACTTGATATTAGTGGCTTGAGTGAGGGGGAGTATTTTGTTCGGGTTTTGGAAGGGAATGATTTGGTGGGGAAGTTTTTTTTTAGTGTTGTGAGGTGAGAGGGGTTGGTGTAAACAGTAGATGTGGACGTTGCGGTGCAAGTGGACGTTGCAGTGCAAGGTTCCTACGGGGGGGATAAATTTTAATATTAAATGATTTTGGTTTATTTTTGTTTTGTTCAATTCTTTATTAAATAGAACTCGTTTAAAGTTTTTCTGATGGCTTAGAAAATGGCTGATTTTCCGTATTTCTGCGTTATTTTATCGGCACGTAGCCCTGCTATGCACCTCAAAAATGCCTTGAAATACAAAAAATCATCTCATTTTCAGCTTCATCATAAAACTTTAAATGAGTTCATTGATAAAAATGGTTAATGCAAATGATTTAAAAATTAATATTATCAATCTCATTACAAAAATTAATGATGTAGATAAATTAAAAATGATTTACAATAATTTAGAAGAGGTTAATCAATCTACTAAGGGTATAACTCTTAATGATACTACTATAGAATTACGTGAAGGAGTGAGTTTTCAACAAATTTTAGATGAGCAGAATTATCGGCCTATCTCTTATGAAGAGTTTCGTAAAATAGCTGATGATATTGAATGGGATCATTCTTTGGAAGAGTTGCTTGAACAATTGGATTAGATTATGGATTATTTATTAGATACTAATATCATCATTAAAGAGAC
>JAHDDN010000190.1:3158-9747 GCA_020629335.1 Chitinophagales bacterium
GCGAGTACGCGTCTTTACAACAACAATAATGAGACGCGAGTACGCGTCTTTACAACAACAATAATGAGACGCGAGTACGCGTCTTTACAAAAAAACCAATAGACTATTTTGCGTGAGGGATGGTAGTGGTATGTGGCGTCGAGAGGGAGCTTACGGAACTTAGCTGGACGCAGGCTGGCCACGAAGTGGCAGACAAGTACAGCTTAGTGGAGTAGCTGCCGAACAGCCACATAAGAACGGACAGCCCGACCATGCGCCTTCGGCGAATGCATAATGCGTAATGATGAATGATGAATTGGCTCGTGCTTCGCACTTGCTTTTACGAACGCATGGGCACGCCATAGTAACTATGAAATATGAATTATAAATGATGAATATTTTTGCTTGTGCTGCGCACTTCGCACTAAACATCAGCTATTGTTGATTTTTTTTATCTTCGCAGCATGAAAGAAGCTATTGAAGAAATTGTGAAATTGTTTGAGGTATTGCGGATTGAGAGGGATGAGGAAATTAAGCAGCATCAGGCGATTATTAAGTCGACGCCGATTGATGAACGGAAGGAAGCGGGGGTGACTTGGTATCCTGTGGTAGTAGAGAGTCAGGAGATTGGATTGGGGGGGAAATTGATTTTGAAATTGAAAAAAACGACGGATTTAGGGGCCAACCATAAGTTTAGTAATGGGCAAACGGCCTCTTTCTTTTTGAATACGAAGGAGAAGCCGAATGTGACTGGGATATTGACTCGGATTCGGGATAATAGTGTGGAGTTGGTATTGCAGGATGATGAGGTCCCTGAGTGGATCGATGATGGAAAAATGGGCTTGGATCTGATTTATAATGAGGCGAGCTATAAGGAGATGGAAAAGGCGCTGCAAAGGGTGGCTCATGCGGAAAAGGAACGACTGGCGGAATTGCGGAATATTATTTTGGGTTATGAGAAGGCTAAGTTTGCTGATTATCCTTTTGACTTGAAAGAGCCTGAGTTGAATGAATCGCAGAATTTGGCGATTGCCAGAATTCATTTGGCGGAGGATGTGGCTATTGTGCATGGACCGCCTGGTACGGGTAAGACGACTACACTTGTGAAGGCGATTGAGGTGACATTGAAGAATGATCGACAATTATTGGCTTGTGCGCCTAGTAATACTGCTGTGGATTGGCTGACAAAAAAATTGATTGAGAAGGGAATTAAGGTAGTGCGTATTGGGCATCCTGCGAGAGTGAATGAGGATTTATTGGATCATACTTTGGAGGTGAAGGTGCAGAAGCATAGTGAGTATAAGCGGTTGAAGGATTTGAGGCGGGAAGCGATTAAGGTGAAGGAAAAAGCGAAAAAATATAAACGCACTTTCAGTCCAGAGGATAGAATTGCTCGTAAGGAAGGACTGGCAGAGGCGCGGGCTTTGCGTTATGAGGCGAGAGATTTGGAGCGTTTTATTATTGGGAATGTGCTGGATAATGCGCAGGTGATTACTTCTACTATGGTAGGTTCTGCGCGTGGGGTGATTAAGGATCGAAGTTTTGATACGGTCTTTTTGGATGAGGCGGCACAGGCATTGGAACCTGCGAGTTGGATTCCTATAACAAAGGCTCATCGAGTGGTTTTTGCTGGGGATCATTGTCAGCTTCCGCCTACGGTAAAGTCTTATGAGGCTCAAAGGAAAGGCTTGCTCAAAACTTTGTTTGAGAAGTGTATTGAGCGAACGGATTTTGCGGTTATGCTGGCTACGCAATATCGGATGAATGAGAAAATTATGTCTTTTTCAAGTGAGCAGTTTTACTCGGGTGAGCTGAATGCGCATGATTCGGTGAAGGATATAGTGCTAGGGAATGGAGAGTGTGATTTTATCTTGGAATCGGCGATTGAGTTTGTGGATACGGCTGGTTGTGGGTTTGAGGAAGAGGTGAATCCTCAGAGTTTGAGCACGGGTAATCCTTCGGAGGCGAATTTGTTGTTTAAGCATTTGAGTTTGATGCTGGATTTATTTCAGATTCAAGAGCCAGAGAATAAATCACTGAGTATTGGATTGATTTCTCCTTATCGGGAACAGGTGAAATTGATTAAGCGAGAGATGATGAACTTTGAGAGCTTAACGGATTGGAAAAAGAATATTACGATACATACGGTGGATGGCTTTCAAGGGCAGGAAAGGGATGTCATTTATATTAGTTTGGTTAGGAGTAATACAAAGGGCGAAATTGGTTTCTTGAAGGATATTAGACGGATGAATGTGGCCATGACCAGGGCTAAGAAAAAATTGGTCATCATTGGGGATAGTGCTACGATTGCTAATAACAAGTTTTATCAGGCTTTCTTGGATTATATTGAGAAGGTGGGGGCTTATAAGAGTGCTTGGGAGTATCTTTATTAGACCGCTGCGCTGTGAGATCGTTCGCTTTGCTCTCTGTCAGATGAGAGACCGTCGGCTGCGCCTCCTTTTAGATTGCTCGCTTTGGTCGATGGTCGATGGTCGATGGTCGATGGTCGATGGTCGATTATAGTTTAATCGCCATATAAATATAGTAAGAATCATTTAAATTTTTTGTGAATTTTTCTTATCTATTTTACTGTGTATGAAATGGGCAGATTATTTCAGTATTCCTTATAAATCACATTCTATGGACTATGGACCATCGACTATGGACTTAAAAGTAACAAATCCTCCCCTTTACCCGTTACACTGACATGAAACAAATCACAATAGTAATATGCTTACTTCTCCTTACTTTGGGAAGTGTATTATTTGCTCAAGAAGCGATCGTTGGAATTGTAGATGATGGTACTACTCCCCTATCTTTTGTGAATATTGGAGTTATTGGACAAGGCATCGGAACGGTCTCTGATATAGATGGACGCTTTAGTTTGAAGATACCTTCGGGACATGAGAGCGATACTTTACGACTTTCAATGATTGGGTATGAGACTTTGGATGTTATTGTGAAGGATTTAGCCAAATTTAAGGTAGATGATGCTTATCAATTTAGTTTGAAAGAGAAAACTTTTGATTTAAAGGAGGTGGTCGTTACGGATCATGTTTGGAAGACAAAAATTTTAGGGAATACTACTAGCAGTACTATGATGACTGGTGCTTTTACGTCAAATGATCTCGGTTCTGAGGTGGGTATTCCGATTAATATTAGGAAAAGAAGCACTTTTATTGATGAGTTTAATGTTTTTATTGCGCATAGTGAGTATGATGAGTTTTTCTTTAGAGTGAATGTGTATGAGCTAAACGATAAGCAAGTTGGGGAAAATATTTTGACAGAGGCGATTATGGTGACAACCAAAATCAAAAGTGGCTGGTTAACGATAGACTTACGACCTTATAGTGTCATGGTGGAGGATGATTTCTTAATTACCTTAGAATGGGTGAAGGATTTGGGTATTGAAGCGACTAAGGGCTTGAACTTTTCAGCAACGCCTTCTTTAAAGGGAATGTACTTTAAGGATGCGAGTCAAGGGAGTTGGCAGCGATTAAGGGGCTTTGGGCTGGGTTTTAATGTGGAAGTTCGGTATTAACGTTTTAATTGAATAACGTTTTAACGTTGAGAACGTTGGAACTGAATAATATTAGATTATTATATTCCTCAGGTGGCCTGAAACATAGGTCGGCCCCCTACAATTAAAATCGTTTTTTATTCGTTATCTTTGCACGTCTTTTTTAAATACTGAATATGAAACGATTATTTTTTATGTGCTTGGGATTGCTCATGGCACCGCTTATTTTTGCTCAAGATCCAATTTTCAACCAACAAAATTTACCTCAAGGGACTCGACAAGTTAATAGCATAGAGATACAAAATGGTAAGAATGTTTGGGTAGGTACCTCCAAGGGGCTATTGAAGATTACGGATCAAGGCACACACACCTTTATTGATTCTATTGATGGGCAGAAATTCAATATCAAAAGGGTAGCTTTAGACCCAAAGGGTAATATTTGGTTGGGTACTCGTCGTAATTCTGTGATTCGTTTGGATGCTAATGACTATTCCTTCAAGGAGTATCCTTTGAACCAATTTAATACCGAAAGGGCTAATCAAGAGGTTAGAGCTATTGGCTTTACTGATAAAGGGGTTTGGACAGGTACTTCAAGGGGCAAAATCAGATGCTTAAATCAAACTACTGGCAAATCTGATCTTATTCCAAGTAAATTTAGCGTCAATGTCAATGACTTAATTGGTTTTTCTGATACCATTGGTGTCGTAGCTCGTGATAATGGGGTCTTTACGCTTGATAAAGAGAAAAAGTGGAAATTCTTCATGTATGTTGAGGAGGCTTATGCCGTCAAAAAGCATCGTGGAGCCTATTGGTTATTGGGCAAAAATATGGAAGGACAATTCGTTTTGCTCAAAAGTGAAAAATTAGAGGATTGGGTGGAATATCCCCTTAATTGTGTCAAAAAAAAAGGTAAAGTCCGTTTGTATGATTTAGATTTTGATCGACAAGGCAATATTTGGATTGGCTCTGATGAAGGACTTTTAAAATACAATCCGAATACCAAAACCTGCTCAAAAATCAATCGGCAGCAATATCCTGATTTCAAAATGGGTAGAGTAGAAAGTGTGGCTGTTCAGAATGATACTACTGTCTGGGCAGGCGCTACTAATAATGGCTTGATTCAAATCATTTTCCCAACTAAAGTAGAAGAAGAAAAAGAAGATTTATCACTCAGAAAAGACTTAACCTCTTTTGATGATATCAAATGTAATGACACCTTAGCCTTATCTAAGATCCTCTTCTTGCCAAGTTCTAATAAATTCAAAAACAAATCGGAAGCAGAAGGCACACTCTCTATTATCGTTTCCTATCTAAATGCCTATCCAGAACATACGGTAGAACTTTACGGACATACCGATAACTTCGTGGATAATCCAGAGTATCTCAAGGAATTATCTGGCCAAAGGGTGAATAGAGTAAAATTATATCTCACCGAAAATGGCATTAAAAAAGCTCGTATTACTACTAAGGCATTTGGGGGCGAACAACCACTCTATAAGGGAGGTAAAAAAGAAGAAAGAGCACTCAATAGAAGGGTGGAAATGAAAATCCTCTGTGATTAAATTTCTGTCATTAGATAGGTATGTGTCAAAAGATTGTCAATAACACAACAATCACTATCAATTAACAATTCAAGACCACATTTTTTTTTAACTTTGGCTACTTATGAGTAAACTAAATATAATTGCATTGGCATCAGGGCTTTTAATGATGCTCATCTATGCTTGTAGTACTGATTTTGATATAACAGGGGAATGGGAAGAACGTACCATCATCTACGGTTTGTTAGATCAAAGTCAAGACACTCAATTTGTTCGGATAGAACGTGCTTTCCTGAATCAATCAGGCAGTGCCTATGATTATGCACAAGTGCCAGACTCTATCTATTATGCAGATGTGGAAGCGACAATGAAGGTCGTTCGCCCCGATGATGGAGCCGTTGTTCAAACGATTACTCTTAAAAAGGTAAATGCAGATACCATCGGTTATCCTAAAGACGAAGGAGATTTTGTCAGAAATCCTAATTATTTATACTACTTTACTGATTCTTTAAGAGAAGATAGAAGGTATAGAGTAGAAGTTACCACACCAAGTGGCAATTATACATGGGCAGAGACAAGTATCGTCTCTGATTTTAGAGTATTCAAACCTGAGGATGGCGATTCATTAGGCTTTAGTTTTGGCAATGATACCCTTACCTCTACTCGTTGGAGAGAAGCGGTAGGTGGATTTGTCTATGATGTTGACCTATTCTTCAATTATGATGAAGTCAATACACTTGATAATACAGAGGAACGCAAAATCATCAAATGGAATATGATTTCCAATAGACGTGATCCTTCTATTAATAATATCTACGAACACGATATCTACTTAGAAGGATTCTTTAACTTCGTCAAAGGTCGTGTACCCGTGCAAGATAATGTGAAAAGGTATTTCAAACATATTGAAATGGTCTATAGTTGTGGTACAGAGGAGCTGTACAACTTCCAATTAGTCAATTACGCCCAATTAGGCGTAGCTGGTGGTCAATCCGTCAAGCAATATACCAATGTCAATAATGGATTGGGCCTATTCGCCTCTCGCTATTCCAAAAGAATCGAATTAGTTGATTTGCGTTTAGCCGTTCAGGATTTATTAGGCTGTAGTGATGATATGATACAATTGGATTTTGCTCCTAATCCATTCAATACTTCTTTCCCAAATTGCCCATAAGATAATTGAACAGAAGATTAGAATTTAAAAAACAAAAAGCCTCCTCGCTATTGATTAGTGAGGAGGCTTTTTTTGTTAAGCTACTAGCTCATAAGTTTGTATTAAGGTGTCAGCAGAAATAGATAGTTCTTTGCTTATTTTGCGAATAATCTCTAAACTCTGTATGCTTTTCCCAATATTCTCTTAACGAACCAGTTCGTCACTCGTAATTTAAAATTCGTAATTATTATGGCACATCCCTGCGCTTCGCAAAGACAAAGTACGGTACACCAACCCAAAATTCAGCATTCATCATTATGCATTACCCATTGCAAGCGAAGCGCAGCGACCGGGCTATCCGCTCTTATGTGGCTATGCAGCTCCTATTCCGCTAAG
>JAHDDN010000191.1 GCA_020629335.1 Chitinophagales bacterium
AGTTCTATGAATTTTTCTTTTTCTAAGGTGGCTACCCATTCATATAATAAGTTCCAAATTCGATCATCATAGATAAGAATTAGGCCGCTGCCTCTTAAGAAACCTTCCACCCAAAAAGCAACCTCCACTGCTTGGTGATTATTGGATAAATAATAGGAAACCAAATTAGCCGATCTTGATTTTTCAAGCTGGTTATTATCTAAAAGCAATCTTACGGTACAACCCATAATCACGCTGTGTACGCCTGTTTTTTCTAAAATATGTTCTAAGGTATTCGCCCAATTAAAGGCTAAGTCCTCCTCTTCTAATATTTTAATGGCAGTATTCACTTGGATAATTAACTCAAATATGGCATTAGAGTTTTTTTCGTTTAAACCATAACAGGCATTAGGTAGTGTAATGCAAATTTTACTAAATAATCGCTCTGCTATTTTTTCTAATTGGCTGACATCTGATTTTCTGACATTACCATATTTAATGATGTTGACTAAGTCGGGAATCGCTTTCATCAAATCTGTTGTGTCTGATGAGATAGCCGATTCACTATTTATCTTTTGTAAGAGTATTTCTGTCGCTTCAAATAATTCCGCAGGGATACACTGTTTTAATAGTAAAATCAGATCAGAAATTAAGGGCGTTTGATTTACCTTATGTGCTACAATGGCATTGCTTGCACTTAAAATACTATTCCCATAATAGGCCTTATCAACTATCGCGATTTGAATATTGGGGTCCCATTTTAATACCCAACTTTCTTTAAAGGTTCCCTTACTCCTACTTTCGGTTCGTTCTCCCCAATTAATTTCTAACAATTCTAAACGATGAAAGAAAATACTTCGCTTTAAATCTAAGGGTTTACGAAGATCCAGCACATGGGTCTTTTCCTCTGCCGTAAATTTTAGTCGTAAAGTTTTACAGATTGATTCAAAATCTTTTTGGAGCGGAACTTTGGCTAGGTCATCCGGGATATGACCCAGCCTCTCTCCCACTACTATTTTCTTTTTGATGAGTTCAAAGAGGATTCCGTCTCCCATACACATGACAGTATGAATCGCTTCATTGAGTTCCGCTAAAGTGATTTGTGATTGATTCCTAAGACTGGCAATAGCATAGGCCAAGCGATAAGTTTCCAAAACATGAGCCGTAGAAATATCCATTCCTTCCTCTCGAAAAGCGGTGGCTACCTTACTCAACCATTTTATTTCTAAATCCTCCTCGGCTTCCCAACGATGTTCATACCAACCGGGAGACTTGATACCAGCTCCATAACCTGATTGCATAGAGAGCCTTGAATTGGTCCAAGGTATCCATGCGCACGAAACATTTACTCTGGACTTTCCTAGGTCTTTGAGAATTTTTCTATCCGTTTTTTCATATTGAGCTAAATCAACTAAAGCTGGGCCATGCCAGGCACCACAAATGACCGCTATTCGCTCATACATTTCGTTTTGAACTGATTGAATAATACTACGCATATAGGCTTCTCTATGGACATTCTCTTGATCTAAACTGGAAGCAATGCCTTCTTCACGTAATGACTGCATAACCAATTGTACGGCTTCAAAATGCTCTTTAGCATCTCCATTATTATTTTGCTCAAAATGATATTCCCACCAATCCTCTCCAGAACCAAAGCCTGCAATATCTGCAATATATGATAATGGATCTCTTGGGAAAGTAGGCGGTACTGCTTGTAATTTTTCTCCTGTATTGGCTTCGCTTTCTTCTTTATTAGTAATTGCCTCCTTCGCTTCTTTTTTTTGTCTAAATCGAATGGAAGCAGGTAAATCTAATGCCTTTATTGGTACATTATTTTTATTAGCATAATGGGCTGCTACCCATTCGGGAGAGAATTCAGAGAAGGGATAAAAACTCGATTCCGAAGCCACTTTGCTATTAAAAACCATAATAGCAACAGGAGGTTTTAAATCCTTATGTCCAACGACTTCTAAGGCTTCTGTTATTTCTGGAGGTCCTTCTATTAGAATAAAGTCGGGCTTTATCTCCGCAAGTCTTTGAGCAACTTTTTGAGCAGAACCCACTCCATGATGTCGAATACCTAATATATGTGTAGCCATGTTACTCCTTTAAGCTTCAGATAATGCTCTTAAATCTGCAATTACTTCTGAATAAAAGACCTTAGGCAAATCTCCTAATTTGACTTTATCCTGCCAGTTCTTGCCCATGAAACTTACATCATAAATCGTAGCTGGTGCAGTTCCTCCTTGATAATAGGCCGCTGGCCCTTCAATATTCGCAAAAGCCTTGATTCCTTTTGGATGGCAATGTTTATTAAATTCGAGTCGCCCACCATCTCCTGTTTGTTTGATCCAGCCTCTCTTCACTAAAAAGCCTGCTACATAATCTGCGCCTTTTGGTATATCGGTATTCATTAAAACAGTGCTTGTAGATTTATCTTTCTCTTCCTCTGATATTCTTTCAATATGGCGATCAATAATTGGAAATTCCAACTCAATATCCATATCAAATATTTTATCATTCCATTTTTTCAGCAACTCCTCAGACATATGAAGTGGATGTATGATTCGAATATGTGTACCCTCCTCTAAGTCTACTTCTTCATCTTCCACATCATAGAGTTCAATGTCATCATCACAATAGAATACATTGATAAGTTGGTCTTCTTTAAAAAGGCCCCAAATTAATCTTTGCACATAGATAAGCATGATCGGATTATTAAGATAATATTCTGTCCATTCTTCTATAGTCCATTTACGCTCATTGATCAAGGCGCTTTCTAATTTACCTTGTTGGGTTTTGACAACCTCTTTAATATCTTTATTAATCTGTTTAAATTCTTTGACTAGCTCCTTCGGAGTATCTTTGGGAACTGATTTTCTTCGCTTATTATCTTGATTGAAGAAATGGAGTTTAAATTCTTTGCTGACAAAGGCTCTATAGGTATCATCATTTACCTCAAAGGTTTTATAGAGGTCTTCAAAGCCAAAATCAGGAATAATCCGATCGCCTAATTGTTCGGCAGTGATATTGAGTTCTATAGCAGCAGCATCTAAAGCAGCTCTGGCAGCCTCTGCTACTCGACGTCTTTTACTGGCATACTTTCGAGAGAGCATATCTACGAATCGCAAAGCTTTATTAGTTCCTACTATGGCTAAAGCTCCTACTATATATTCGCACATTTTGTAGCGCTTATCAGCCATTGTTTTTCTAAAGAGCGTACTAAGTTTAGCCAATATAGTATCATCTCCTACTAAGGCCGCAATGGTCAAATAGTATTTAATTTTGGTATCGGAATTACTATCTTGAAAGCCTTGTAATAAAGCGGCTGCAAATTTTGCAGATTTCGTTTTGTCCAATTGTCCGATTAATTGTCGGCACTCCACATCGGAGTTTAGTCCTTTTACTCGTTTGCATCGGTAAAATAGGAATCTTATTTGTTTGGGGCTTAAAGCTTCCCCATTTTTCCAATATAGTTTGGGCAAATTTTCCTCGTCCAACCACTTTTCACTCCATCGAGAAAGCTTCTTTCTTGCATCTGCATTTTCAATCATTTCTACAACTTCTTCATAAGTGTAGGCTTTAGCAAACTTAATATCGTGCAAGGATTCCAATAGGATATCTCTGGTATCATCATTTCGTTCTTTCTCTACCAACTCCATCAATGATGACTTATGTTTAGAATCATCTGAATGACTTAGTATTAAGGCTCCTACGATTCTTTGATCCACTTTTTTGCCCTTAGTGAGTTCTAATGCTTTATCTCCTACTAATGGGATATATTTTGCTAAACTATCTGTGGCCAACTTCCTAGATTTTTTAGAAGCCATTTCTACAGCATAATTAATTATATCATCAACATAAGGGGATATATCATATTTCTCAAACAAACCAAATAAGATAAGATAATATCGTTGATATCTACTATCTACGATCTGAGCATCCTTTTTCATGGCCTCTATCAAATAAGGCAAACTATCTTTTTCAAAGGTTTCCTCTAAGAAATTTAAGTATTGGGATTGGATAAGGTGAGAATCTTTCACATATTCCATGACCCGTTCTTTTCCTTGCTTTTCGTCTCTATCTAATAAATACTTAGAATAAACACTTATCAAAGGCCCTCCAATTACATAAGGATGAGAATAATACCTTTGCTTTGCTGGCTTCTCTCCTACAAACTCATTTAAATATTGATCACCAATTTTTGATATTTGATAATGGTATTTATTACCTAAGTTTTTATTTAAAGCTTGATATAATTTAAATTGCTCACCTACATTATTGATTTTGGGAGCTAACTTTATAATATCGTCCTCGTATTTTTCAGCATCTTGTTCTAATAGATATTTAATGCAAGCAAAGTTTGCCCTTTCAATATGATTGTGATGATCAAATATATAATTGGCAATTTTACCTTCAAGGGTTTCTCGCGCATTTTCATAGAGAAATTTTAAGATACCAAACTTCCCTCCAAAAAACATTTTATTTTCTATTCCTTCATGCAAAATAGCCGCTTGTTTATTTAAATCTTCAGCTGAGAGGCTTTTGTTAAATTTCGGCTTCATAAACTCTGCAAACCCAGACTCTTCAAATGTCGTAGTAACTTTATCTTTAGATTGAATATAATTAGATATTAAAAATGGACTTTGTGAGAAAGATAAGGTTTTTTGAATGATCTCCTTGTCAGGAATATTAAGAGATTGTAGATAGGCTATCATCTCTTGGGCTGATTCCCCCTTAGTCGTTGTTATTTTGTTTACAACCAACAACCAATATAAATGGTATTGTTGCATCAAGCTATCATAAGTCACTAAATTTTTAATTAGAGTATCTGAAGGACTCCAGTAAATAGAGGAGAATTTAAAACCGCTCTCATCATTTATTCGATGGAGAAAAAGAGTCCTCAAAAAATTGATGGCTCCTCTATAATTATGCCGATCATTCAATCTTTGGATAATGCTAGGATCGAAAGGAAGTTCATCCATTCCAACACTTGCTATTTGCTTGATCAATGTTTGATTTCCTTCTACATTATCTCGACTGTATCTAATGGCAAATTCGCAATGCTCGTCTCGCATTTTTTTAATAAACTCGTATTTTTCTTGTTGGATATCCATGATTTTAGATTGATATTTTTGATTTGATTATCCATATTGGGCGCCCACAAGAGTCGCCCCTACATTTTTTAACCACCGCTGATCTCTTTTTTATAAGGAAGAGGAAATTATATAGCTATTTCTTTGCAGGCTCGGTAGATGTCTTTCCAGCCTTCTCTTGGTTTGACGACGGATTCCAGATAGTCTTCCCAAACGACTTTGTCTTGGATAGGGTCTTTTACAACGGCTCCAATCAAGCCTGAGGCAATGTCTTGTGAAGATAGTTTGCCATCCCCAAAATGCGCTGCTAATGCAAGGCCATTATTAACCACTGAAATAGCTTCAGCAGTACTCATGGTGCTAGTCGGCGATTTCACTTTAGTTTTGCCATCTTCTGTGATACCTGATCGCAACTCTCGAAATATGGAGACTATTCTTTGAATTTCTTTTAGAGTAGGCATTTCTGCAGCGAGTTCTAATGTTTTGGACATTTTTTCTACTCTGGTTTTTACGATATTAACTTCTTCTTCAGATGTTTTGGGCGTTGGGAGAATAACGGTATTAAACCTTCGCTTTAGGGCAGAAGATAATTCATTGACTCCTTTGTCTTTATTATTGGCAGTGGCAATTACATTAAATCCTCTTTGGGCTTGTACTTCGATACTTAGCTCTGGTATTGGCAATAGTTTTTCAGAGAGAATGGTGATTAAGTTATCCTGAACATCTGCTGATATTCTGGTCAACTCTTCTATACGCGCTATCTTGCCTTCTTTCATGGCAAGCATTAATGGAGTGGCTACTAAGGCTGATTCTGAAGGGCCTTCAGCTAATAGCTTAGCATAGTTCCAACCATATCTGATGGCTTCATCACTGATACCTGAAGTTCCTTGAATGAGCAGTTTTGAATTTCCTGTAATAGCAGCAGTGATATGTTCTGACACCCACGACTTGCCCGTCCCTGGGATACCATAAAGCAATAGTGCTCTATCGGTCGTGAGGGTGGCAACAGCTATTTCCATGAGTCTTCGGTCGCCAATATATTTAGGACTCACTTCAAAGCCATTTTTTAGCTTGACTCCCATGAGGTAATCGACAACTGCTTGAGGAGATAATTCCCAATTTGTGGGTTTATTTCCTTTATCTTGTTTTTTCAGTGCCTTGAGTTCTTCTTTGAATTCAACTTCTGCATGATTTCTTAATGCGCTCATTTTTTGGTATGTTAGTAGGGACGTTGCAGTGCAACGTCCCTACGGGTTAGTTTAATGTTAGTCAAGGATAGTCAACTTCCTTTTTTAAGTAGGCATATTTTGTTTTATTAAGGCTCTAATTTCGGCTCCTTCTAAAATTGGACCGAATATATACTCTTTCCAAAATTTTTGGGAACGACCTAATGCTTCGCCTTTTTTCTCATTGATTGCTTTTAGCAAATCTAAGCTTCCACTATTGAAATAATGTGCAGCTAAAATTCCTACCCTATAATTCGGAGTCCCTGTTTTTAGTTTGAGTAAACGATATATTTTATTGATCCAAGCATTAGAGAATTCAATACTCCATTCTCCATTCTGGCTCTTCCAAGTAGAAAGCATATTGTAATTATAAACCCATTCAGCTTTGATGATGGCTAATAAATACTCTTCCCAATTAGCAGGATTTAGTGCTTCTAATAATAGCTGTTCGCCTAAATTATAAGTATCGGTTGAGGAAGGCACTACTAATTTATGCTGCTTAATTAATGAGTTGACTGCTTCATCGGAGGTGTAGTTAGGATGCTTTAATAACTCCATTAATAATTCTAATTCTTTATGTTGGAAGGCTAAGGCATAAACTGAAGGCAATAAATTACTCACGTACTTTCCATCTACTTTAAGCTGAAATTGCCTATCATTGAGAAAATGATCTAATGTCTCCTTTATATCTCTTGAAAGTAATTCTTTCCAGAACTTGATTGGAATATTCTCTACAAAAAAAGATAGCCAATATAATTGATCAGATTTGAACTGACCAATATCTTCATTTTCCTCTTCTAATGCATAAGTAGCAACCATATTAGCAGCATTCCAAAATTTATCTTCTTTTTCTGGAATGGCTAATTCATTTTTTCGATTGACATATTTTTTCAACTGCTTGATCGTCTGTTTGAATAACTTAGAGGTGGGCAAACCCAATAAGCATTCTACTATCGTTTTTCGACAAGCTTTGGTCATCTTTTTTTCCTTCGCATGATACGCAAATTCCTTTTTTAATAAGCCTTCTAAAAATGCTTGGTCTTTTTCATGAAGTGTCAGCTTGATAATTGATAAAAAACTCAACTTTTCTCGTATTGACTCTTCTGTCCAAGTGGAGGCTAATAGTTGATTGGCTTTTTCAATGTCCTTTTTTCTCCGGTGCTCAAAATATTCTTTTCGTTGTTTGGCAATGCCATGTAACCAAACGTCATCTCCTTGAACCTTCAAGACCGTTTTCAAAGAGTAATTATCAAATTGCTTCATGATCCATTGGCCTTTATTACCGACGACTTGATACAATTTATGTTGTGTGTCTAATTGGCATTTTTTCCCATATTTCAATAAGGGAATGATAAACTGTGAAGGAATTAGTTTTGACTGCTCAATCAAGGCATCCATATAGTCGCACAATAATAATTCTTTCAACTGACCATCAATCAATAAGATTCGTTTCAAGACTTGAGCCATTTCTGCACTGGCCGCCATTTGCTTTTCCTCTATGGAACTCTTTGGCAATTCACCCGTAAATTTAGGAGGTATTTTCCCAGCTTTGTCATAAAAGTACTGAAGGCCTAATGCTTTCAAAAATCGATCTTCTTGATCTTTAAATTTCTGATTTTTCAAAAGGCTTTGTACCTCCTCTGCTAATAGATTTTCATCTAAGGCTTTTTTATCTGTGCCTAATAAGGCGACTTCTTTTAGGTGCTGTAGTGATTTCATAGGCAAGTATATTGATCATTTTCAAATATGCCCAATGGATAAAATCCATCGATCTTTTCTACGACTGCTAAATTACAGGCTTTATTATTACTAAAGATCAAAAATGACAGCAAAGTGTCTACTGGAAATGAGAAAGAAATTGTTTGGTAGTGCTTGTCTTCATCACAAATAACCCAATTCCCATTATATTCAACAAATCGTATATTACGCATCAAATAAGTTCGATTATTGCTCCAAGGATTCGTTTGAAGATACTTCAGCTTAGCATCATGTTGTGCTAACCAATTTGAATAAAATATGGGTGTATCTTCCATTTGATCGTGCAGCATTTTTTGCCTCTTCACAAATGCCCTATGCGGATTTATTGAAGGATAAAAAGCTAATTCGGCTTCTACAATACTGCCATTGACTAAGTTCAATAAAGCAGCCTCAGAAAACTTAGTTTCGAAAGCCAAAATAATCGCTGATTGATTGCTCTTTAAGCCATGCAGCCATGTTCGGTGTGTCGTCAATGTTTCATCCATCACCTCTGTTGTTGATCCTAAAACCAACCAATGATCTTTTTGGGTTTTAGTATTTTCATCGCTCGCTAAATCCTTGGTTTTAAAAGTCCAACCTAATAAGCTTTTAATAGTCAATTGTGTAGCCGAATCTAATTGTTGAGATTGTTCGTAAGCTTGAAGCAAAAGGTATAATTTGGCTATTAATTCTAAGGCTTGCTCTTGCCATTTAGACGCATCCGTGTAATTCAATTTATTAAAGCCTTTCACCCAGCCAGCTAAGCCCGGTGCTTTAGCATCTACCATTCTGGAAGCCACTTGCTCAAAAAAGGAAGCATCTTTAGCAGGCAAATTTAATATTCCCAATCGAATCATATCTTTGAGCCATAAGCTAAGTTCCTCTACTCCGCTATCTACAAATTTAGTTCGAGCGCCATCTCTTTTAGCTTTTCCATCTTGCTTTTTCTGAAGTTCTTCTTCGGTGAGTTCTTTTTCTTCTTGCTCTATTTTTTTAGCTCGACTTTGGCGTTTATCCAGCCAGTCAGACACGAGTTTAGGTTCTTCTATTGCTTGAAATGAATCAGCCTCTTTAGCATATAAAAGCAAAATAGCAATGGCATGTTTACAAGGAAATTGTCTGGAAGGACAGCTACATTTAGAGGCAAAGTTGACAGTATCTATTTGTACATGATAAGGCTTGGAGCCTGATCCTTTTATTTCTCCCCAAATACTCCTTTCACTCTTTGCTCTCAATTGCCAATGGGCGGAAGATGAAAGTTTATTCCCTGCCTTAAAAGTACTGGGTTTAGGGGCTAATTGTTCGATATGTTCTAAGCTTAGATTCAAACTAGGGGCAAATCATTTAGGGGTCAATAATAATCTACTCCAAATATAATAAAATCCAACACTATTCAAAAAACAATTCGACTTATTTTATGGGCGCCCCCACTGCGTTCACTAATCTTCAAGCGTCTCACCCATAAAATTAATCATTCATCATTATGCATTTATCATTAGCCGAAGGCGCAGTGGTCGGGCTATCCGCTCTTATGTGGCTATTCAGCCGCTACTCCGCTAAGTGCTGCTTGTCTGCCCTTCGGGCCAGCCGTCGCATCACTAAGCTACGTAAGCAGCTTCATCACGCCACATACCGCTTCTATCCCTCGCGCA
>JAHDDN010000192.1 GCA_020629335.1 Chitinophagales bacterium
GAGGCGGGAAAATAGCCCATCAAAACTCACAAATTTCGATGTGGTGGACTATAAGTATCATTCTCTTAGCCTACAACATTAGCTTTCCTTCTCATATATAAATTCGCTCCCCAAACACAATAACTAATGATTTCAATTAATAATTTTTCATTATTTATTAATTTCTCAGAAAAGCATTCAATTTCGAAATTATACTTTAAATTATTCCAATTCAGACTTGCATTGATTAATAAGATTCTCTCTTCGGATTCATCGAATAAAATGAATCGATGACCCCACCATCCCTTGTGTTTTAAAATATAGCTTTTCTCTTTACCTGATTTTTTAAGAATCCGAATGATACTTTGTCCTTTCCAATTGAAAACGATATCTCCCCTTTCCATATCATTTTTGGTGATCGCAAACTTGCTAGTCCATCTACTGATAGACCAAATCTTGATCTGATGTTTTTTCAATAAGGTGATATTGGCTTTACTGGAAAATATCTTTGGGTAGGCTATTTCAGCTAATACTTTTTCGTTTTTTTCAATGATAAATTTTCTTTTGACACCTCTTGCTGTGATTTTCATAGGGCACTTATTTTCCTTCCTAATTCATAATTTAATCCCAAGATCCAAGTAATAACCATTACAAGAGAAATTTTCTGAATGAATGGTAAATACTCAATGAATTGATGGGAATAATAGATGTAATTGTTTATTGCTAACAATAATAAGCAAATTAGAGTAGAAATTTTATAAAACCTCAATTTGCTATGATATATTTCTCTAATAACTCCAATAACGACAAATAATCCAAAGAAGCTGGATAAACTTGTCATAAGATCATGATAGTTCGTAAAAATGAAACAGCCAAAGAACATAGATAGAATGGCACTCCACTGGATGAGTCTTTTCCATAATACGCTTTTGGAAAAAAATGTGGCAAACTGAATGAAAAAACTCATTAAACTGAGGCAAAGGACAATCATAGAGGCAATAGCATAAGGTCTTCCTAAATTGGCTTTCCCATTCAGAGCCTTTTCGCTCATTAAATTACACCAATAATTATTGATCCAGTCAAAGGATTCTGCATTTATATTGGCTTGAGAACCGCCTGGGTATAGAATAGATGAATACCAATAAAGCAAAGTAAAACATAGGACTCCAAGGTAGGGGATTTTGTTGATTTTGGCAGCATTGTCATATTCCACAAATAATTCGATTCTTTTATGTAATTATAATTTACTTTCAATTAATTCTCTTAACTGTAGCAAGTCTTCAAATTGGGTATAATCAAATTTTGATTTAACAAAATTATAATAATCTTTGGGTGAAAAACCTGAAAGTTTCCTACTTAAAGATTTCATAAAATCCTTCCCTTGAAAGTAAATTAGAAATTTAGCTGACTCTATAAATTCGTCTGAAAAAAGTTGTACCGACTCATCAAATTCTTTATCATAATTCTCTCTTCCCCAAGCTACTGTCTTTGAGATACTTTCGTCAATTTTTTCATATCCTTTTTCCCTGCAATACTCCTGACTCAAATCATCTGGCAATATTCCGCTATTTTTAACGATATTTGTTCCAAAATCTGTTTTTACACGTAATTTTCCTAAAGTATACCTTAATGCTTGAAAATATCTAATATCTTTAGCTGCTTCATAAAAGTTATCTTCTAACAATTCTACATTCCACTCTTTTAATTGATAGTACTTTTTCAACAATTCATAATCAATCAAGTAATTCTCTATTGTTGTTCTGTAACTAAAATACACATAAGTACCATCATTTGTCAATTTTTCTGTTGTAGGCACAGGTCTATCAAAATCTCTGTCTCTAAAAAACAATTTAAAATCCGATTTAGACGTTCCACTTTCATGGACTTGGATCGCACTTTTAGTTCCATATTTTCCTCCTATTGGACGAATTGTTATTCCAGATAATCCATCAATAACTTTTGAAATTATATCATAATCAGGGCCACCCGCTTTTCCTTCACAATATATCTTTATTATTTTACTCATTTCATCCTAATTATGTTCTTCTCCTCAAACATACTTGCTACAGTATCTGAATGTGTTGTTAATATGAATTGATTATTATTTCCGATTTTCGATAAGGCTCTAACAAAAGCTTGTTGTAAGGAAGAATGTAAATGTAGCTCAACTTCATCAATGATGATAATAGAATTATTAATATTCCACCTTGCAAAGTCTAATAGTATAGGAAATATGGCTCTTTCTCCTGCTGACATTTCTGAGATTTCATATTGACTATTACCATCTGTAAGAAAAAATTCGGGCGCTTTAATTTTTTCATAAACTCCAAAGTTAGGAGCCGATCCTATGAATGATCTATTTGGAAAGACTTTTTGATAAAGCATTTGTAGCTTTTCATAAAAATCAAATTCCCCTTCTGACAGCTGGCGCTTTCCTTCACTTACAGCTATATGGAATGAATATGCTGTAGATAGAAATGCTCTCATCCAATCAATTTCAGGTATTTCTTCGTCTAAAGCCTTTGAAATACTATAAGATGTTCTTTGTTCTGTATACCAGTATATATTGCCAACAGAATTAAATAATTGATCTTTTTCAACAGAAAACTTTGACAAACGTTTTGCATATTGATACCCACTAAATTGGTAATAAGATTCATGTCCTTGTTTTGAAATTACTTTTGAGTTTTGGTAATCTAAGAATAGTTCAATTGTTTTGTATTTTGATGGAATTCCAAGTTCTACTCCTTTTTGAATTAACTGTTCAGCATAATCAACTGTTGCATTTACTTCAGTGTCTGAAAACTCATAAACACAAGATATTTCACATGGTAAAGGACCTGTTTGTATATGTCGATACTCAAAACCAGGCCAATCAAAATTTTCCATTGAAAACCCTTCTCTTGAAGCTGTAGCTGTAAGCATAACAATTGCTTGTAAAATAGACGATTTGCCTGTACCATTATTTCCTACAATTAAGGTTAAATCTGACTCAGCATCGTATTTATTAGACTTTCTAAATTCAAGTATTTTGCTATTTTTAAACCTCTTATAATTACGTACTTTAAGTTTTTTTATTCTCATTATCAATTCTTTTCAATCAAAATCTAACTATCTTCCTATTTTTAATTACATCAAATATAGGAAATATTATTTTGAATGCTCCATAATTAGCTATTCAAACTTAATGGATTTGCGCAAGGGATGGTAGCGGTATGTGGCTTTTTTAGTATTGAGTAGTGGGTATAAAGTAGTGAGTACAATTTGTCTCAATACTCATTACCCAATACACATTACTATTTTTGCCACATAAGAGCGGACAGCCCGACCCGATCCTTATTTTTCATCGGGGAGCGGACACATAGGTACCGCCCCTACGGGCCGATGAAAAATAAGGATCGGGATGCGCCCAAATAATAAATTTAATCCTCATCAAACCTAAAGATGTTAAACAAGGTTAATAATTGAAAAAGAACCCTTGTTAGTGTGATAAATATACTAATTTTGACCAGATAAAATTAACCTAATACCCTAATTATGCGTAAATCATTATACTTATTAATCTGTTTATTTGCCACTCATTCATTGAATGCTCAAACAGCTTCTATCAAGGGGCAATTGCAAGATGAAGCAGGAGCTGCGGTGGAATATGCAAATGTTGCACTTTATCAATCTGCCGACAGTAGCTTGGTAAAAGGTGAAGTCAGTAATGAACTGGGCATTTTTGAAATGCGAGGACTAAACGCTGGAGATTATTTTCTAAAAGCAAGCTTTGTTGGTGTTGACGATTTGACACAGGCTGGATTGAAGTTAACAGATGGACAAGCACTGGATTTAGGCGTTTTGGCATTTGGTGTAGCCTCAACAGATTTAGAGCAAGTAACCGTGAAAGCTATGCGTCAATTAGTCGAAGTGAAGCCTGATAGAATGGTATTTAATGTGGAGGGAACTGTAAATAGTGCTGGTTCTGATGCTGTTGAACTACTGCGTAAAGCACCTGGGGTAACAGTGGATAACAACGATAATATCAATGTCTTAGGGCGTTCTGGCGTACTAGTTTATGTAGATGGAAAACGCCTTCCATTAGTAGGAGAAGAATTGAGTTTATACTTAAAAAATTTGCCTGCAGAGCAGATTGATAAAATTGATATCATCTCCAATCCAGGAGCAAAATATGAGGCTGAAGGTAATGCCGGTATTATTGATATTCGATTAAAGAAAAATGAGAATCATGGTACTAATGGGTCAATATCTGCTGCTGCGAGTAGAGGCGATTATTGGCGTTCTAATGCTAATTTAGCATTGAATCATCGCAATAAAAACATCAATGTATTTGGTACCTTAGGAGTGGCTGATAATGAAACATGTACTTTGATGAGTTTTAATGGCTATCAAAATGGAGCCAATCTTGTCGAACACAATGATATGAGAAATTCTTTTCAAAATTATAACTACAGATTAGGTGTCGATTACAATTTAGCCCCAAAGCATACGATTGGTTTTTTATATAGTGGTAATCGAACAGATGGCTATGCAAATGATCGAAACGAAATTTCGATTGCAAAGGCCATTAATGATGCACAAATTGATAGTTTTTTAGTCGCTAAAAACACATCAGATTGGTTAATTAATCCCAACACATTTAATCTGAATTATAGTTTTGATAGCGGAGATGGACCAAGCTTAAATGTAGATTTAGACTATGGTATATTTACAAGCAAAAAAGAAATTAATCAACCGAACACTTATTATACTGATAATACTGAAGCAGAGGTTTTATCTACTTTTGACACCTATTTTGAAACGCCTTCTGATATCGATATTTATACCTTTAAGGTAGATTATGAAAATAAACTATGGGGCGGTAAAGTAGGATTAGGTACTAAATTAAGCCGAGTTAATTCTGATAATACATTTTTAGTCTACAATGTTCTTAATGGTGAATCAATCAGAGATGATGGTCGGTCTAATCAATTCGACTATGATGAAAGTGTTTATGCAGGATATATCACCTATAATAGAGCCATCAATCAACAAATCAATGCATCCCTTGGATTAAGGGCAGAACAAACTGATGCTACTGGTATATTAGAAGCTTTTACAAGCCAGCAAGAAGAAGATCCTGTAGAGATTAATTATTTGAGTTGGTTTCCAAGCGCTGGATTGACTTATACTCCTTCCCGTATCCATTCCTTTGCCTTGAATTATGGTAGAAGAATTAATCGACCAGATTATGAAATATTGAATCCATTTAATAGCCAATTGAGTCAGCTATCTTATATGAAAGGGAATCCTTTTGTGCGTCCTGAGATTGTAAATAATTTTGAGCTGGGTTATACTTTTAAATATCGTTATAATTTCAAGATTGCTTACAGCATTACAGAAGATCAAATTACTCGTTTGATTTCTCCTGATGAGTTTGATCCATTATCTAGTTTTATAACTTGGGATAATTTAGCCACTCAAAAAGTGTGGAGTGCCAACTTAAGTGCCCCTATGCAATTGACCAAATTTTGGAATGCCTTCTTCAATATAAGTGCTTCACATATTAACAATCAAGCAGAGTATGAAAATGGCGCTACCGTTGATGTACAAGTCTTTTCTTATACACTTTATTCTCAACAAACCTTTAGCTTACCTTGGAATTTGAAAGGAGAAATTTCTGGTTATTATAGTGGTCCAGGTGTTTGGGGAGGTGTATTTGAATATGAATCCAGTTGGAGTCTAAATTTAGGTTTACAACGTAAATTCTTAAACGAAAAACTGAATGTCAAATTAAGTGCTAACGATATATTCTTCGAGTCAGGATGGAATGGAGTTTCAAACTTCAACGGACTATTATCCTATGGTGAAGGCGTCTGGGATAGTCGTAGAGTCGGGCTAAGTATGAGCTATAATTTCGGCAACCAAAAAGTAAAATCTCGTAAAAGAAAAACAGGCTTAGAAGAAGAAAAAGGACGTTTAAACAAAGGAAACTAAGTTAAACTTGGAACGTTTTAACTGAATGACTGGTAAACCACTTACCTATTCTACAAAAGGATTACTAAACTTCTCATCTGTCAAAAAGCTTGAATCGGTTAAGGTATGAAGGAAAGCCACCAAAGCTGATTTTTCCTGATTAGAGAAATTATATTGAATAGGATTGCCCTCTTCATCTCTTAGCCGAGGATGCAGATTGGGATGATCTTGAATATCAGTGCTATAATGATCAATAACTTCCTCCAAAGTGCTAAATCTACCATCATGCATATAAGGAGGCCTTACACCTATATTATGCAGAGAAGCCACCTTAAACTTCCCTATGTCTCCTCCATTTAGGGTAGTTTCAAATACACCCGTATCTTCTATTGAGATAAATTCGGTTCCATTATTCGTAGTTGAAGTCGTGCCTTCTTCTCCAAGCTTAAAAGGGCTGATGAAGGCTTCCGTAATATGGCAACTCATACAAGCAGTAGAGGAATTAGCATTCATGAAGAGCGACTTACCCTGATTTTCTAAATCACTAAAATTGGGAAAATCATCTAATGGACTATTGACTTCTGCACGCCCCTGATCATATTGGCTATTCGCACTAATAATGCTTCGAATAAATTGAGCAATCGCTTTCCCTATCTTTTCAGATGTTATGTCTCTATTCCCAAAAGCATAATTGAAGAGCGATTTATAATGATCGTGAGCTTTAGCATTTTCTACTAAGTCCGTCAAGCTCAAGTCCATTTTAATACTATCCTGAAAAGCCATCAAAACTGCCGCTTCTAAATTAGGGGCACTTTCATTTCTATTAAATTTATTCGCTATATAAAATTGAGCATTCGCTAAGGCCATTGAATGTCGCTTAGTCTCCTCTCCTGCATATCCAAGACTCAGTTGAAGACTATCTGAAAAACCATAGGCTTGTATATGACAACTAGCACAAGAGCGAGTCCCATCCTTACTTAAACTCTTATCATAAAACAGTACACGACCCAAGGTTGCGCCCTCATTTGTAATCGGATTTTCTGGATGTGCATTACTATTCTCTATAGCTGAATTTTGATAGCTTAAATCTGATGAAAAGTGATTACTTAAAAAATGATTAGGTAAGTCAGGACTCTCATAATTAAAGGGGTCTTCAGGTAAATCTAATCCCGCAAAAGCATATGGATTATAATCATTCTCTTTTTTACAAGCATTTAAGCCAATCAAGAAAATGATTGATAACAGGCCACAGTAATGAATAATTTTAGCCATCTTACTTCCCTTGATCTTTTACTTCCAATATTTTTATCTCTTTGATATTACTGCCTATTGGTGCAATGGCAATATTTTTATCTCCTTCAGCTACATAGAAAATATAACTACTATTTTGGCCAAATGACTCAACCCTCATTTCTTTACCATCTTGAAATTTCAGTATTCTATTAATTTTTTGCTGCCCAGTATTCAATCGGTTCTTTGCCGAATAACCATCTGATAGAGATGCCCCCAAGAAGAAACCAAATATCATCAAGCAGGAAAGAAACAACAAACCATAAATAAAGTCATTTTCCTTTACTTCTCGTTTTTCTCGTTTCTCAACATTGGTTATCTTTCGATACCAAGTTTTATCCTTTAATTTTTCATGTATCTGAGGCTCATATTTCAAAAAATAATAGAGCGATCCTATCATTAAAGCCACTAAAAAAGGGGAAAGAGCTTCCTCAAATAAAAATACCAACGGACTAAGCAATACATCTAAAACGCTGGAATACTCCATGATATTTATTCCAATGATTCCATAATAAGTCACATCCTTCATAATCCCTAATGCCAATAGGACCAAATAACCTAATGATAAGAAATCCTGTATTTTGATATTTTCATTCATAATGAAGATTTGGGCTAAGTTTGTTTAGGCACTCAAATATAACAATAGCCTAATGATAAACGAAATTAGAAATATTAAAATACATTTAAAAATATTGAGTAAATTTGCCTATAAAAAATGCTAACAAATGAAATATAAAACAGCTTTTATTGACTCTGATGCATCAAAAACATCAGAATGGGGCATCCCCAAAATTAACGGGGATGACTTTGCAAGGCAAATCTCTGCTGCACTTAACGAAATGGCCTTAGAGGGCTATGAACTAGATCAACATATCATCATTAATTCTTCTCAAAGTACTTTAAAGGAAGGGGTTGTATTAATTTGCAAAAAAAAGACAAATGCTAAAGTATAAATCAATATTTATGAACTCCAAAGACTCTTTGAAGACACAGTGGGGAATCAGATCAATTAATGGAGATGACTTTGCAAGGCAAATAAGCATTGCCTTAAATGAAGCAGCACTAGATGGTTATGAGTTAGATAAGCACATTATTATTAACTCTTCCCCTCATATCTTAATGGAAGGAGTTATTTTGATTTGTAAAAAAGAAGTAAAAGAAAAACCAACAACATGATACCTAATCAAAAACATCTATTCAATATTGGTGCGGGCGTCTACTTGAACGCCGCCTATATGACCCCAAACTTAAAAAGGGCCAAAGAAGCTGGACACTTGGCTATAGACTTGATGGATTTTCCACAAAATATTCAACAATCTGACTTCTTCTCTAAATGCCAACATGTAAAAGCAAGCTTTGCAAAACTAATACAGGCTGGTCATGCTGATAGAATCGCACTCATACCCTCCGTTTCTTATGGAGTAGCCAATGCCGTTAATAATATTAAACCGCCAACGGGAAGTAAGATAGTAGTCATTGAAGAGCAATTTCCTAGCAATATTTATCCCTGGGTTAGATTGGCAAATAAATATCAAATGGATATTCAAGTCGTAAAAGCACCTAGAGATACCAAACAAAGAGGACAGGTTTGGAATGAGTTACTCCTAAATGCAATTGATAGCCGAACTGCAGTCGTAACCCTACCTCATGTTCACTGGGCTGATGGTACTATTTTCGACCTAAAATCCGTAAGGAAAAGAGCTACTGCTGTAGGAGCTTATATGATCATTGACGGTACACAATCTGTAGGAGCATTACCATTTAGTATCCAAGAATTTCAACCCGATGCACTAATATGTGCTTGCTATAAATGGCTACTTGGCCCCTACTCAACTGGATTGGCCTATTATGGTCCACGATTCGACAATGGAGAACCAATTGAAGAAAGTTGGATGAATAGAATCGGAAGTGAAGATTTTAAAAACCTGGTCAATTATCAAGACCAATATAAACCTTTAGCCAACCGATATTGTGTAGGTCAACAAAGCAACTTTATCTTAATTCCAATGCTATATGAAGCCCTTGAGCAAATCCATAAATGGGGGGTTGAAAATATTCAAGAATACTGCTTTAACTTAAGCTGTAATGCACTCAATTACCTAGATGATATGGGCTGCCAAATTGAACAAAAAGAATACAGAGCCAGCCACCTTTTTGGAATCAGAGTTTCTGATCAAATATACGATCTAAACATGCTCAATAACGAGTTGAAAGAACGACAAATTTACATTTCTTTTAGAGGTTCCGCCATCAGAGTCGCTCCGCATTTATATAATACGGAAGAGGATATTAATGCCTTAGTAGAGGCCTTTATAGTGTCTAAAAGAAACAAACACACCTTCTAAACAATCATCAAAATGTCGCAATTATACCATAGCCAAACATAATAATCCGCTTTTTAGTGGCGTTAACTAAAGACAATAACTCATACATAGCATTTCTATGAATGA
>JAHDDN010000193.1 GCA_020629335.1 Chitinophagales bacterium
CTTATTTTCTGGGAAGTTGTTTGTCCAGTTCCGAATGTGAGTTATATGAAAAAGATTTGTTGGATTTCTATTTTTCCGCCCTTCAAAAAGCATTTAAGGCTGATTTCGACTTCAAAGAATTGGAGCAAGAATGGAGAAAGATGTACCCATTTGCCTGTACCGATTTCACCCGATTCTTATTAGGCTGGATGCCTTCCCATCAAAAAATAAATAATTACAATCTTAAGTTAATGAATTCCGTTTTATCGAGTTTGTAAAACTTAATTATTAGGCGCATCCCACTGCGCTTTTAGGGGCAAGGTACGCAGCTCAAAATCAAAATTACACATCAATCATTATGCATTAAGCATAACAAGCGAAGCGCAGTCGTCGGGCTATCCGTTCTTATGTGGCTATGCCACTCCTACTCCACTAAGCGCTGCTTGTCTGCCTTTCAGGCCAGCCATCGCATCACTAAGTTCCGTAAGTCGCTGCATGGACGCCACATACCACTTCTATCCCTATGCGGTTTTTAATAGCAAGTATTAGGTAATGAGTTAGATTTTAATCAATATAAAAACCTGTCTTGATCACTTTTGATTTCATTGATCAGACAAAGTTGTAACAGGAGGTAGAACCGTATAACATCCTTTAATGACAAACTCTAATAAAAAAAGGCCATTTTTAGCCTTAAATTCTTTTATCCTTTCAAGTTTTTGTGCTTTTACTGCTTGATCATGTTCTTTGCTCCACTGATCCAATCTTTCTTTAAAATCCCAAAGTGTAGTAGCAAATTCTTGTGCAGTATCCAATCGAGCAGCATCATGGTAGTCATTTTTAGGATTTTCACCATTTAGATTAAATAGTTCTATTGTTTTTACAGCTTTGGCATATTCATAGCTAGTTTCATCTAAGTTAGCATTCGCTGTAATTCTCAACATAGGATAACAACCTGTTGCTGAAGTGAAGACAAACTCCAATTGAAATAAATCTAAAGGATTATCCTTTAATGGATTAAAAATTAATGGCTGCTCATTTGAGATATTAGTCCTATTTAAAAAATCAACCTTTTTAGTTTCATCAAATAATGGAAAAGCTGTAAGCTTATAAAATCTATTGCATAAATCACAGCAGTTATAGTAATTATAAAAATCATAAGCAAGCCACCAATAATACTCTTTTGGGCGATAATGCTCTATATCATCATATTTACCCACGTGTCTTTCACAAACTGGACACCTATTTTTAGTATAATAATTAAAGGCAGATTTAAACTGAGTCCAATGATTACTAGCACTCTTATTCCTCATTGCCACATAATCACTTTCTATTGTTCTTTCTTTCACATATTTGGCATTATATGCTATGCCGTCAGTTAATAAATCATGTAAGTCAGTATAAATACTTCTCAAGTCTCTCATTATCTTAATAATTGCTCTAGTTCCTCAATTTCTGCTTGCGTTAATTTACTCTCAAATTTGGCAAATTCTTTGTTTTCAATGCCTTTGTTTCTTAAGAAGTTAATAAATGCCAAATACTGTTTGCTATTTATATTTTGCCCTAAATAAGAATCTGAAATTTCCAATTTTAAATCTTTATATTCTTTACTATTGGTATTGCCAGTTCTTTCAAATTCATTGTACCTCTCCACCTTTTCTTGCATTTCAGGACTTAGAATAGACTCCAAACCGTAATAAATCAAGAGTGCAAGTCCTGCACTCATTGTTTCTGTTCCTCTTTGGTGATAAGGATAAACAGAAACCTTATGATTATTGTCCCAGTATAGTTGGTGAATCTGTTCTTTTTTTCTGCCCAATATAGAGACTGCATTATGAGTTGTTAAAATAAATTGAATGTTTTTAAATACTTTTTTTAATGCGTTCACCAATTTTCTTTGCCAAGTTGGATGTAGGTGGCGGTCAAATTCGTCTATTAAAATAACTCCTTTGATTTTTTCATAAACCTCATCTATCGGAAAAGAGGAGGTGTCCTTACTAATGTATTCTACAGCATTACGAACACTCATAATGCTTATCAGAATATTGGAGATAATTAAAACATTATTTCTGTATCCCTCGCTCAAATGCTTTAACTTTAAATTCTCCTGTCCAAATCCTTTAAAATAATATCCTCCTCTTGAACTATGATAAACCTGAATACTTTCTGCCTCATTATTCAATGATAAAAAGTAATTGAGTTTATCGGTTAATTCGCTAATTATTTGTTGAGCGATAATCTTTGTACTTTCGCCTTCTTCTGCCTTATTGGCTTCTAAATTAAGTTTATTAAGCACTTGTAGAGGATCATAAAATTTGTCATAATTATTGCTAAAAATGGATCTTGTATCATATAATCTATTATGCCCTTGTATTAATTTATTAACAATAGAATTAGTGTCTCTATGACTATCCACATAAATATTAGCACCATAAGCCAATAAAACAGGCTGAGGATTATATGTTGTTTCTTTTTCATGTAAATTATCAAAATAGAACCAAAGATTTCTTTCATACTCTCCCCACTTCGTTACAATGTCTGATTTTTTAAACCCGAATTTAATATAATCCTCAAAATCGCTATACTTATCCCTATTATCTGATGGGAGCAGTCCAATAGTGATGGCTTGTAAAATGGATGTTTTGCCTAATCCATTATTAGCTAGTATGATATTAACATCCTTGTCTAATTCTAAAGAAATAGAGCTGAAAATCTTAAAATTCCGAATTTCTACATTACTTAAATATTCTTTCGCATTTGGTGATTTATTAAATTCTTGTCTTTTCTTGTGTAGTATTGAATCATTTTCTTCTATCCATGCCCCATCCTCTACAATGCTTAATAATTCTTCGATGTCATATTTATCACCTTCACTCGAATCTACATAGGTTTTTTCACCGACAGATCTCAATGTTAACAGATAATCGTAGTTGATCTTTATACTATTTTTAGGATGATAAAAATACCTCTCTTCTAATGATAAATATTTTTTACTTTCATCAAAAAGCTCATCTACTTTTTTTATTATTGCCTGTAAAGCCGTTTTGTAATTATCCCCATCAATATATACAACGAATTCCTTTGCTTTAGCATAATCAATAAGAATTTTGCAATCTTGAAATATTATAAAATCTGGCGAAACAAGTTCCTGCTTATTATTACCTAAGAGGAAACTTTTCAATTCCTCAATAAGCGGAACAATCTTATTAGCATTTTTAGACTTACTTTCTTTATCCAGCTCCCTTTTTTCATATAAAAAACCAAATGCAAAGGTTGACTCCCAACTAAAACGCTTACGATTTAAGTCGTAATAATTATTCAAATAATAACTTGGAATATTGACAATATTGTTGTCTGACAAACGTAAATCTAAGTCTCTTTTTTGTTTAAAAACTTCAGGGAGTTCATATATATTATTATTGAAGACGACAAACTGATTGAGTTTTTTCAATTCTACAAGTCTTTCAGGAATTTCTGTAAGATTATTTGCGCCTACACAAAGATGGGATAAGTTTTGTAATGCATATATCTCATCTGGTAAATTTGACAAATTGTTGAAGTTTAAATGCAGTTCTTCAAGCTTAGTTAAGCTTCTTATCTCACTTGGAATTGACGATATCTGATTATGTCTTAAGTCAAGGGATTGGAGCCAATGCAAGTCAAAAACACCCATTGGGATTTCTTTTAACTCCATATACTTAAGATCTAATTTAACACTCCTTTCTGCCTTTGCTTTTTCTATCCTATTTAATGCCTCTTCTAGCATAAATTTATTGTTTTAAGCTATTATTTTACAAATATAGCATATAGATTCCCATTAAACAAAAGTCCCACATTTTAATATTTATATCATCAAAGAGATTTTTAAGGGCTTAAAAACACTTTGAAATGAACAATAAATGATGAATATTATCATTATTATTCAGCAAGATAATGGCTTAATTAGCGCATAATTATAAGCCGTTAGCCTTTCCTTACTTATAACTACACACTACTCGCTAAGAATGCAGCCCCGATAGAAGTGGTATGTGGCTTTTTAGTATTGGATATTAGGTAATGAGTATAGAGACTATTCAATTCTAATACTATGAATGCGGCCCCGATGGTAGCGGTATGTGGCGTATATGGGGCTGCCTACGGAACTTAGTGATGCGATGGCTTGCCCGAAGGGAAGACAAGCAGCACTTAGTGGAGTGGCAGCCCCATAGCCACATAAGAGCGGACAGCGGGATTAAGCCGCCCAAATAATAAATCCTTGATACCCCAAGTTTTGTCTTTTTACGATTCTACTGCGTTATTTACTCCTTAGATAGCGATGCTATCTGCGTCATAAATGCCTTGTATAATCCCAAAAACACTGTAACTTAGCTATCAGATATTTATCATTTGGACGGCTGCCGCCCTTATAGTTAATTTGTTTAATAGTCAATTGGTAGAACTTTATCAGTAATGCAAAAATCTGCAGGCATAAGTGAAAATACTTAGGCTATAAAGTATTGAGTTCGGATATTTATCCAATTGTTAAGGATATTGAAGCACACTAATTGACAATCTGCTATTGTTCATTCTGTACAAATTATAATCGGCTACGGTATTCAGTCCGTCCAAGTTGGCGTCGTTTGCATGGTATTCAAAGATCTCAGAAGAATTGCTCACCCAATTGTTGAAATCAAGCACTGTAAATACATTATTCCCGTTAAAATCTCCAGCGAATAGACCACAATTACCGTCACCCAGATTCACACAGCTATTACTAGCTGCACTAATATTATTTACATCCGAGAGATCAATGGCTAATTCGGGATTTTCAGCATTTAAGGTCATGATAGCCATATGATTTCTGTGTTTCACTGCAAAGAAATAGTTAGTACCACTAATTAGATTACTGAATTTAGGTCCGCTACCACTTCCGTCCACATCTAATATATCTCCGTTAGTTGTGAGGACTCCTGCAACAGTTTCTATTAGTGTATCCCCGTTGTTACCGCTTCTTGCTTCCACCAAAATCCAATCCACCATATTGTTATAGTTTGGCAAGGTTTCACTCCCATTATAATTCCAAGGAGTGGTGTCATAGGGTTGAGCATTAGGCAAGAAGTTGAGTATTTGAAGATTATTGCTCATACTTCCTCCTATATATGGCCCCTCCAAAAATACTTTGATTGCGACGGCTTGCTTATCACTATTCACCGATTCACAATTTACATCAAAATACGTGCATAGTATGTCATCTATTCTTTCATAAATAGCCGCTGCTGTAGTTTCATCATAAAAGTTGAGCATATCGTCATATCGTTCTTTATGATGATCTTCGATATTTGGAGTAATGTCATTGTAGACAGTCTGAAATTCTGTAGCATTAGCTGGCACTAAAGATCGGTAATATAGAATGCGATCTCTGATTCGATTTTCATCTGGGTAGGAATCCAATTGGTCAATTAAAGACTGTGAAGGAAGCTTTCCCCACATTTCCCAAAGTGGGGCAAAATTAAATCCTAATTGATTGGAAGCTACTTCAATATACTCTCCAGGTGAAACCACTTCCATTCCATCTTGTACAACTCCAGCATTGATGGCTTCTGTGTACCAATGGTTGTGAATCAAGCCTAAGGTATCCCAAGAAAACAATCTTGCTACATCTACATATTTTGCCATTCCTCTTGCTTGATAAGATACATCATCAAATTCCGTAAGCTCCCCATCTCTAAACTTTGAGTCGAGCATCCAATCTAAAGCTGCTTGGTCTCCATCCAGATTTTGGAAGTAAGTAGCATAGTACAAAGCAGTATCAATATTAACACCAAAGACGGTATTGAAGGCGATAACATTTGGTAGGTCTACATTCGTTTCTCCTTCATCCCACATGGTCGGGAAATTATGTAAATGACCCAATTCATGCAAGACTGTTGTCCCATCATAAGAGCTCATATATATTTGCGGATCAAGAACAGAGACAGGAAAAGCATCAGCAAGTGCTTCATCCAAATTTCCATTCGGAACGGACATTGGATAGGATGCAGGATAGGTTACTTCATTGTAGGATTGAGGCTCAATAATGATATATTCAGATCGTATCTTATCTAGCGGCCTACCAGCTAAAATATTAAATTTCCCAATCATATCATTCAAGGGCGTCAAAATGGCTGATGCGTCTGGATATGCACTTGCTAAGACTTGGGGAAAGGTACAAAGGAAGTTGTCAGACTCTATATCAACCCAATTTACGTAGCCATTATTGACATCTGTTTGATAATCAGAAAGGGAATTAGAATAGCCTGTTTTTGTACTAAAGTAGGGTGCTTTAACTGCATTATTGATCTCTACTGTCGTACTTCCGAAGTTCGAGCCGTCTGGAAAAACAAAGAAAATAGCTCCACCAAAAGGGTTAGCAACAGATATATTTGCAGCATCAAGGTTAAATTTTGTAGCAATATTTGGCATACGCCTGTATCCCTTATTGTCTTCTCGATAATCCGCATAGTGGGCGCCAACATGTACTTTCACACCTTGATTCACAATCGAACTAGGAACGGTAATATCCACGATTTCACCTGGCGCGGCATAGTAGCCTGTTGGACGAACCACAAGGGAAGGAGTGTTCAGATAAAAGCCTGGATCGGTATTATAATCTCCATCTATGGCTACACTTCCTGAAAGGCGCGGCGCATTGGTAGCTACTGGACCAGGCATAATCTCGTGGTCTAAGAAACTGACGCCAGACATATTCGTAACATTGGAGCTGGTATAAACATTGTCTATCAAGTACGTCATTAGCATAAACTGAAGGGCACGTGGAATAGCTACCAATCTATGATTAAAATATTCTCCGTAAAACTCATAGACTGTTCCCTCTTCTTCTTCATAAGTACTAATGTAATTTAAGATATCCGCACTAATAGCCGAATAAGTATTATCATCCCAATTATTAACTATACTTGTTAGCTCTGTTCTTTGCTCAGCGACTGTCAATGGATTGGTCCCATTTACATGATTTGTCATCAGGGCTAAGGCTGAAGCTACTTGAGCTGAATTGCCCACGGCAACTGGATTGTATATTTTTAGATAATCAATGGAAGTTTCAGCAAAAGCGAAGTCTTCTATATCTTGGAAATTTCCTGCATCAGTTCCTATCCAAATTTGTTGCGTATTCAAAGACTCCTTGAATATACTGATATCTAAATAGTTCAAAGGATAATAATTGTAGTAGCCATTCAGCTTAAACACAATGCTTGGATTTTCTTGATTTAGTCGAAAAATCAACTTTAAGTCAACCCAAGTATTCTCCTCAATGACTTCTGTATAAATAAAGGTCGAACCTTCAAAGGTATCATCACCAAAAGAGAAAAGAACTCGATACTCTTCATCCATTTCCTCCACAAAAACTTCAAATCCTAAATTGTAGGTAGAAAAACTTTTATTAGTGATTAAAATTCTTCTAGCATTTAGACCGAATTCTCCAGTAGCATCGTAGGGCGAATCGGCATAGGTGTCTGTGATTTTAAATCTTATTTGAATTTCGAGATCTTCATCAGGATTGATACTTTCATGTACCGCATCTGGCATGATCAAAACTTCATCTCCCTCTAATTGAAGGACTTGATTCCCATCGTCATTGATGATACTTGGATTGCCCAAAGTGCTTGGTGTATAACCATTAACAGTATCATCCAAATTTGAATCAAAAGGGAAGTTAATAATTTGTCCAGATACACTTGAAGTGCAGTTCAAACTTAATAAGAGTATTAAATACTTAATTGATAGATTTTTCATTTCTTTGCTGATTTCATGTTAAATATTTACAGTTCATACATTAGATGTAAGACAATATTAACAATTCAAGCTATCTATCACAAGTAGAAATTCAGCTTATAATTAGGTTTCAATAATTAGACAATTGGACTTTAAATACATTATAAATAAAACAAAAATAACTGATTAATAAGGTTTCTATTTTTATAAAAATTTCATCACACAGCTATCTGTTGAAGCTTGGAATAGGGACTACTATTTTTGAAATAACCAACGGCCTCTACTTGCTCCATTAGTTGTAAGATAATTTCATCAGCCTCTTCTAGTTGATCACAACAAGTAATGACTAATTTGCGAGGGTTAGGATTATCCATCCAATCATAATGTGCTGCCTGACGAATGAGATTCAAATTATCTTAGTTTTTTTTAACTGGTCTTTCGTAGGGTTCTTCTATAAGACCATCATATTCTTCTTCTTTCTTTTTTATTGCTGGTTCTACTAAAGGAGTAAATGTAAATAGCATAATGTGATAATGATCTTCTTTTAGAACATACCCAATGATAATATCTAATTCGGCCTTGTATTCATCGCTATAATACGTGCCACGAGCTGAAGAAACATTATTATTCAACTTATTAGATTTCAAGAATAATACTTTGCTATCATAAATCACTTTAAATTTGTTGAAATTTATAAGTGCTAAGGAATCAAAGGTGAACTGCTTATCCAGATTTCCTTTTTTCAGAGCCTGATCAAAATCGGCCAGAATATCATGTTCTTTTATGATTGGTTTTCTATTCACAGTAATGGAAGTATTACCCATATGATCTTGGACAGTAACATACGGTATTTCTAAATGTCGAATAGTAGCAATAGGGCCAAAAATTAGCGTATTGTAATGATCTTTTTGATCAAAGCGGCATGAAAGTAAGATGGTTTCATCTTTTAATAAGTGAATGGATTTGTCTCCTTTTATTTTTCTATAAGTCAACTCTTCCTCCTTGCTAAATTGCATCAACTCTTTTAAATGCTGAGTCACCAATTCTTTTTCTGTCTCATGCCATGCACCCATATTTATAGAGTCTAATAAAACGCTTGGGTCGTTCATTTCAAAAGCACTTATAATGAGATCTGCATAGGTTTGAGTAACAGCTATCATGCTTTTAAATAAAAGGAATACGATTATAAAAAAATGTTTCATCTCCGTCTTTTAAGCAAAGATAAGACTTATCAATGATTTTGCTATAAGAAAAAAGAGCTAAAACAATTCTTTCGCATATCCCCTTTTCATAAATAAGTTATTAATGATTAGGCGCATCCCTTGCGTTCGTATAATCACTTACATAGCTCAACCCGATTGCGCATTCATTACTACCTATTTATCATTTACCGAAGACGCAAGGTCGGGCTATCCGTTCTTATGTGGCTATGCCGCTCCTACTCCACTAAGCGCTGCTTGTCTGCCTTTCAGGCCAGCCATCGCATCACTAAGTTCCGTAAGTCGCTGCATGGACGCCACATACCACTTCTATCCCTATGCGGAATTAGTTAACAATGGTATAAGCAGCCCATCATCATCTCGATTATTACTAAATCAGTCATTTTTTTGATACACATTACTGTTAGTGGCTCAGTTTATTAGTTTCTGACAGTTATAGTCCTCCACGTCAGGATTTGTGAAAAGTTGATGAAGCTATTTTTTTGACTCGCAAGGCGAAAAACGAAGGCAACGCATCGCGTTGGTGAGGCTTTTCAACGCAGCGAGGCGGGAAAATAGCCCATCAAAACTCACAAATTTAGATGTGGTGGACTATAAGTTGTAGGATTTTTGCGATTATACAAGGCATTTTTGAGGCTCATAGCAGGGCTACGAAACGAAAAAATAACGAAGTAGAATCGTAAAAATACAAAAATTGGGCTGTCAAGGA
>JAHDDN010000194.1 GCA_020629335.1 Chitinophagales bacterium
ATCGTAAAAAGACAAAACTTGGGCTGTCAAGGACTAATAAATTGAACCACTAGCAGTAAGTCATACAAATCTAACAAACACAGTACAAAAACAAGATTTTAAGCCCATTTAAAGCCTAAAATGTTGTTTCAAAAACATAGTTTGAATATTCTTTTTTCATTTTTTTTCAAATTATTAAAATCCAATCAGCAATCTATCACCGTACTTGTTATTAGAGGCACTGATAAAGCCTCCAATTGATAGCCGAACAGTTCAAAATTCACAATTTTGCCCTGACGGACTAAAGTAAAACACAATATGATCGGCCATCATAAATAATCAATAAATAGATCAATGTAAACAATTTACTATGAGAAAACTAACAATTATATTCTTATTAATGCTGCTTTATGGTGGGATTTCCCACTTATATGCATCGAGCCATAGAGAAGCTCCATTAATAGCCAATGATCCATTAGCAGATAATACAGACTTATACGCTTTTAGAAGTCCTGATAATCCCAATTCTGTAACAGTAATAGCCAATTTTATACCAGGGCAATTGCCGCAAGCTGGCCCCAATTGGTATACCTTTGGAGAAAATATAAGATACGAAATCCATATTGATAATGATGTGAATACTCCTGGAGATGACATTATTTATCGAGCTACTTTTACACAGGAAAATGAAGATCCAACAACTTTTTTTAATATCAGATTAGGAGCAGAGAATTTAAAAACGACTTATATATTAGAACGTAGTACAGATGGTGGTGCTACTTTTATGGTAATTGTGAATAATGGTATTGTCCCACCTCCCAATATCGGTCCTCGTTCTATTGAAAGTGCCGTTGGATTAGGAGCAGATAACTACGAATCTCTAATGCAAGATGCTATTACGACTGCCATGACAGGCGAAAAGGTATATTGTGGACCAGCAGAAGATCCATTTTTTGTTGATTTGGGAGCGGTCTTTGACTTAGGTAACATTAGTCGCTTAAATGATCAAGCACGTGATGGCTTAGCAGGCTATAATGTACACTCTATCGCCTTACAAATTCCGATTACAACTTTACAAAAAGAGGGAAAAGGAGTTGATGAAGCAAGTAATATATTAGATGGAGATTTTGTTATTGGGGTGTGGTCTTCTGCCAGTAGGCCAGCTATGCGTACATTAATGACTGATGGTTCAAAACCTATGGATTCTGGCGACTGGGTGCAAGTTTCTCGTATCGGTATGCCATTGACCAATGAAGCAGTTATTCCAGTGGGTAGTAAAGATCGTTGGAATTTCCTAACGCCTTATAATGAAGATCCTACTCACTTTGAATACTTCTACAATCCAGAACTGGGTCTATATATGGACGATGACTTATTTGGGGGAGCAGTTCCTGCATTAGCTCCTCTTCGTATCCAAACAGCCTCTTTAGCAGGTTTATTGGGCGATGGTCATCCTGGTTTTGATTTCTCTAATGGTGCCGATGGATTGTATCCATTAAAAGGAAATCCAGTACTAGATGGAACTGCTTTAGACGATGCCGTTTTTGGAACATTATTGTTGCCAGAAGCAGGTAAGCCTCGTTCCGTCGATCTCTGGCCAGCTTTCCACACAGGTGTCCCTAACGCTATTCCTTATCAATTAGCCACAGGCAAGATGGGCAACCCCCTGAATGCTGGAAAACCATTTGTCAATAATTTCCTTCCAAATGGAGGAGATATGCTAAGATTAAATATGGCTGTCCCTGCTACACCAAGAGGTTCTGCTAACTTCAGTGCTTTAGGTTTAGTTCAAGCGGCTGTCTTAGGATTAACCGATGCCAACTACAATAGCTCGACAGATGTTCAATTCATTCCAAATATGGATGGATTCCCGAACGGGCGTCGTTTAGAGGATGATGTAACTCGAATTGAATTACAAGCAGTAGCAGGAGTTGTTTTAGCGGCAGTAGGTTTATGGTATGATGATTTTGACGCCACCGATCCTAATGCTTCACCTTTAACAGAAGATTTACTAAATGTAATCACTTATGATACAGGTGTTAACAATAATGATGTAGCATTCGCAAATAGCTTCCCTTATTTAGCGCCTCCTAATAGCGGAACAGTAGTGAGTAATCCAAATGCACCAGTAGCCAATGCGCCTGTAGGTTTATTTGTTTCTAATACTGCAACACCAGGAATCAACGTATATTCTCCTACTCAGAATGAAATAGCACAAACTTCTCGAAGTATTCCTACCGATCAAACAGCAGGTAATGGTATTTTCGTAGATGAAGCTAATGGTTATTTATTCCAATTATCTTTAGCTAACTCTTCAGTGAAAATTTATGATAATGCAGCTATGGCCAATGGTAATACTATGCCGATTGCAGAATTTATGGATGAGAATATCAATAGTGGTAGAGAAATCGCTTATGACCCAATGAATGATGTTTTATACGTAGCCAGCAATACTGATAGCATTATCTTTGCTTATAATAATCCAGTAGGATTGTCAGGTATGGTGACAGCTGATAGAACCATCATGCTCAATGGAGAACCTTGGGGAATTAGCATTGACTTAGCTAATGATCGCCTTTACGTAGCAAAAGATAAAACAGCAGCCTTCCAGACTTATGACAATATTTCTATGGCAGATGGAATGACTATGCCAACAGAAGAAATACTAATAGACGGTGCCGTTCGTACTCATGGTATCAACTATAATGCTACAGCAGACGTATTAGTCGTAACAGAAATTGGCGTCCCTTCAGGTGCAGGTGCTAATACAGATGGCGGATTATTTGTTTTTGAAAATATCAGCAGTATGATTAGTAGTTCGCCTACTATGATGACAGCAGACAGAACCATTATAGGTGATTTGACCTTAATGGGCAATCCAGTTGATGTCGATTATGATGCAGCCAATGACTTAATATACGTAGCAGAAAAAACAAATGGGGGAAGAATATTAGTATTTGATGGTGCTAATGATATGGGCAATGTTCGTCCGCTTTTAGCAAGCCTTTATTCAGATGTTCCAGAAGATATTTATTACGCAGCGAGCACAAATAGTATTTATGCTTCTAATGCAGCTAATGCAGGTGTTGGTATCTTTGACAATGCCTTTGAAGGATGGCTAATGTCTGATAAGTTTGTAGACTCTATGCAAGAAGATGGTAATGGTATTTTCTATGATAATATTAATGGGTATACTGTTCAATTATCAAGAGCGACTTCTACGATCAAATTATTTGATAATAATGGTGGGGTTATAACTGAATTTACAGATCCCAATATCGTGAGTGGTAGAGAAATAGCGCTCGATATAGCTAAACAAATTTTATACGTAGCCAGCAATTCCGATAGTACTATTTCAGTGTACGATAACCCAAGTATACTAAGTGGTACAGTCATGGCCAACCGAACAATTAAGTTGAATGGAGAGCCATGGGGGATCACTTTTGATCCAGTAAGTGACCGATTAATAGTAGCAAAAGACAAAACAGATAGCTTCCAAGTTTACAATAATGCAAGTACATTAGACGGTAGCGTTACTCCAGATGCCGAGGTTGCTATTATGGGTGCCGTAAGAGTACATGGTATCACTTATGCCCCTGATATAGATGCCTTAATCGTAACAGAAATAGGCGCAGCTTCAGGTGGGGATTTTAATATAGATGGAGGTTACTTCTTAATTGAAAACCTCAATGAGGTACTACAGTCAGGAGTAATGAGTGTCATGCCAGATGCTTCAGTACTTGGTATCAATACGATGTTAGGAAATCCAGTAGACGTAGCCGTTGATAATAGAGCTTACGGACAATATATTTACTTAGCAGAAAAAACAAATGGAGGTAGTCTACAGATATTTGACTATCAGGCAGATGGGGACACACCACCCTTATTAGAGCTGAGATACCCAGGTATTCCTGAAGCGATCCATCTCGAAACCAGTGGTGTAATACTGCCTTAATTGATTTTGTGAGTTGTTTTAGGATTTGGGCGTGCCCCTTCCGCACAAATTCTATCGCAAGCGTCCCGCTTGTGATAATTTGTGCGGAAAGGGTCGGGCTATCCGCTTAAATGAGGCTATGTGGCAGCTACTTCGCTAAGCTGTACTTGTCTTCCCCTTCGGGGCAAGCCTGCGTCCAGCTAAGCTACGTAAGCTGCCACATAGACGCCTCATAACGCTCCTATCCCTCACGCAATCAATGCTATTCTGTAATCAATAAATTAATAATAATGACTTCACATAAAATATATTTATTCGCCATCATTATACTCTTGATGAGTGTAAATGCACTGGCTTCCAGTCATAGGGAAGCCCCACTAATAGCCAATGATCCTTTGGCAGATAATACGGACTTATACGCTTTTAGAAGTCCAGACGATCCGAATACTGTCACCATCATTGCTAATTATATTCCTGGTCAGCTTCCACATGGAGGACCCAATTATTATACTTTCGGTGAAAATGTTAGATATGAAATTCACATCGATAATGATGTTACTACAACAGGTGATGATATTATTTATAGAGCGACTTTCACTCAGGTAAATAATGACCCAACGACCTTTTTTAATATACGTTTAGGAGCAGAGAATTTACAAAACACTTACACTTTAGAGCGTAGTACAGATGGAGGAGCTAGCTATGAAGTAATACTCGAAAATGGTATCGTTCCACCTAATAATATAGGACCACGTTCTATTCAAACAGGAGTAGGATTAGGGGCCAGCAGTTACGAATCTTTAATACAGCAAGCCATTACAACGACTGCTACAGGGGAAACCGTTTACTGTGGACCAGCAGAAGATCCTTTCTTTGTAGACTTAGGTGGTGTATTTGACCTAGGAGATTTACCTCGACAAGAAGCGATGTCAAGAGATGGTTTAGAATGCTACAATGTGCATTCCATTGCTTTGAAAATTCCGATTTCTACTTTACAAAAAGATGGTCTAAGTGTAGATCAAGCAGATGGAATATTAGATGGTAATTTTGTAATTGGTGTATGGGCTTCTGCGAGTCGTCCAGCGATGCGTACCCTAAATGCCGAAATGGGAACAGAATCTTATTCAGGAGATTGGGTACAAGTATCTCGTTTGGGAATGCCACTAACTAATGAAGCAGTCATTCCTATCGGAGCAAAAGACGAATGGAATGCACTAACACCTTATAATGAAAACCCAGCTCACTATGAATATTTCTTCAATCCAGAATTAGGACTATATATGGATGATGATCAATTTGGGGGGGCGGTACCAGCTTTTTCTCCATTGAGAATTCAGACAGCTTCTTTAGCGGGTTTACTAGGAGATGGTCACCCAGGTTTTGATTTTAGTAATGGAGCAGATGGACTATATCCGTTAAAAGGGAATGCTGTATTAGATGGAACAGCATTAGACGATGACGTATTTGGAACTTTATTATTACCAGACGCAGCCAAACCTCGTTCGGTAGATTTATGGCCAGCTTTCCATACAGGTGTACCAAATGCGATTCCTTATCAATTAGCAACGGGTAAAATGGGTAATCCATTAAACGCTGGTAAACCATTTGTCAATAA
The DNA here is from genome assembly GCA_020629335.1 of Chitinophagales bacterium. The sequence continues at coordinate 5,529 of JAHDDN010000194.1, forward strand.
TTTCTTACCTAATGGTGGAGATATGTTGAGATTGAATATGGCAGTACCACCAACACCAAGAGATTCAGATGCATTCAGTGCATTAGGTTTAGTACAAGCAGCCGTATTAGGATTAACAGATCCTATGTATGCTGCCTCTACAGATATACAATTTATACCAAATATGGATGGCTTCCCTAATGGACGTCGTTTAGAAGATGATGTGACACGTATTGAGTTGCAAGCAGTGTCAGGAGTCGTATTAGCTGCGGTTGGTTTATGGTATGATGACTTTGACGCAACGGATCCGAACGCTTCTCCTTTAACAACAGATTTGTTAGATGTATTGACCTATAGCACTGGAGTCGACGCCAATGACCGTCCATTCAAAAATGGATTCCCTTATGTAGGTTCTCCATATAGTGGTACAGGAGCTTGTAGTGGTAATATAGCAGTAGATAGAGCCAATGAGGTAGAATGCCAATTAGACGCATTCGTTGATAATGTGATCTGTAATTCAGATGGCGCATCTGTTTTTGTGAACTTAATGTTTATGGGAGGAACGCCACCTTATACCATTTCTGATGGTACGAATGAAATTACCCTATCAGATAATTCTTTAATGAGTTTATTTGGTCCATTCCCAGCAGAAACAGGCTACAATATAGTGGTCAGTGATGCAGAAGGATGTACTGTTACACTTGAAGAAGGAGAGATTCCATGTGTTACTTTAGCAGTAGAATTAATCGAGTTTAATGGAGAAGTACAAGAAGAAGGAAATCTATTAAATTGGGCAACTGCCACAGAATATAACAGTGATCGATTCTTGCTACAAAGATCAGCGAATGGCTTAAACTTTACAACTATAGCGGCTATAGAAGCAGCCGGAACATCAGAGGTGAGAACAGAGTATGAATATTTGGATACAAGCTCTCCAAGTGGTTTATCTTACTATCGTTTGATAGAAGTAAATCAGGAGAACAAACAGTCTGTTCAAGGAGTGATTACCTTAAACAGAAGCTCTAATGCGGTATTTGGAATTCAGGAAATTTATCCAGTTCCAGCAAATGATAATTTGAGTATTGACTTTAATACAGACTCTAACTCAAATGTAGAAATTACGATTCTGGATTTATACGGTAGAGTGCTGAAGGTTTTAAGATCTGCTCCAGTAGCAGGTACTAATTCAGTTAACTTAGATGTTTCTAATTTAGCAGATGGCTTTTATTGCTTGAGCCTAACACAAAACGATGTGATGGTTTCTACCCGATTAATGATAGGAAAATAACATATCATAAGTTTTAGGCAGAGTATTTATCTCTGTATTGGCTTTTTATAGGGGACACTGAGTATTAGATGGGTAGAATCTATTTGAAGATTCTACCCATATTCCCTAATTCTTTTTTTATAACCAATATTTTTTATAACCAGTAAAATTAACAACCGATGAAAAATTCAATAATGATCATAACAGTAATACTATTAATAATAACAGGCTATGGGTTTATGAAGTATAATTCATCAAACAATACTCAAGAGTCAACTAATTATAAATTTGATATTCCTGAATTATTAGATAGAAATGAGGATTTAGCTAAAATGCCTGAATGGGTAGGAATTAAACAAGAAGGACAAAATCTTTATCAAAAAGTAAGATTAACAGGTGATGCTAAATCTGCTTTATATTTGGCGGCTATTTATATGCAAGAAGCACGAATAACAGGAGATCATCCATATTATTATAATGCAGCATTGGATGTCTTAGATATTGTCATAGATAATCCACCTAAAGAATCTATTTTACAATATCAGGCATTAGTGAGTAAAGCATCAGTAATGCTTTCTCAGCATCATTTTGAAGAAGCATTAAGCATTGGAAATGAGGCGATCAAGATTGAAAATAAAGATGCTCAGGTGTATGGTATTCTTTGTGATGCTCATGTAGAATTAGGGAATTATGAGGAAGCGGTAACGATGGCTGACAAAATGATTAGTGTAAAACCTGATTTGCGTTCTTATGCCCGAGTTTCTTATTTAAGAGAATTACACGGAGATATTGATGGAGCTATTGAAGCAATGAAATTAGCTGTTTCGGCAGGCGTACCAAGTCATGAAAATACAGCTTGGGCGAGAACGACTTTAGCTAACTTATATTTACAATATGGAAAAGTAGAAGAAGCTAAAAAAGAATTGCATCAGTGTTTGAATGAAAGACCAGACTATCCATTTGCACTTTCAGCCTTAGCGGATATTTCCATTAATAAATCAAATAATTCAGAGGCGCACAATTACCTTGAAAAAGCCATTGAGTTGATGCCAGAGTTTTCTTTTTATGAGCAAAAAGCACAGTTAAAAGAAGAAGAAAAAGCGATGGACGAATTAGCAGAAATAAAAAGTGAATTATTGGCTATGCTCAAAGAAGATACAGAAAGTGGACACAATATGAGTATGGAATTGGCGAATGTATACTTGAGCTTATTTAATGATACTGACAAAGCATTAAAAGCTATACAGAAAGAATATGAGTTGCGTCCTAAGAATATTGAGGTTAATAAGTTGATGGGGAAAATACATTATTACAAAAATGACTTTAATGCGGCAGTAAATTATTTTGAAAAGGCAAGTATTACCAATTGGAAATCGCCAGAGCTTTTATGTTTGCATGGCTTAAGTCTTTGCAAAAGTGGGAGTAAAGATAAAGGAAAAGGATTCATAACAGAAGCAATGAGTTTTAATCCAGATTTAGATCAAGATTTATTGGCTGAAGCAAAAGCAATTTTATAATGCAGGGCTTATTAAGCAGTCAAGCTAATGCTTATTGTGTTTTTAGACTTATTCGTTTAAACGTTATTTGGTTTAAACGTTCAAAAATGGCTTAGGGATAGAAGCGGTATGTAGCGTATATGGACTGACTTACGGAGCTTAGGTATGCGCAGGCTGGCTTTAGCAGACAAGCAGACCTTAGCGTAGTAGACAGTACATAGCTACATAATAGCGGATAGCCCGACCCCATTTGTTTTTTGGCCAGTCCATGTATCGGCGGGTATATGTGTCTGCCCGATGGCCAAAAAATAAATGGGGGAAGCCCCAATAAATAAAAATATAAGTAAGGTGTGATTTAATTATCACGTATTGATTTAGTTGAGCGGTTATATTTATTGGTTAGTAGTATGTTAAAATCCACTAGTCTTAAACGAATTGAATTTATTTACAGGCAATTGATTCTTGACTAAACCGAAGACTTTTGGGATTTTAATTAAGGTGCCAAATATGCGTGAGTGTATTTGGCACTATTTCTAACTAGAAAATTAAGTAGTAGTTATTCAATTATATTTATTAACTAATCGATGCGGCAATTTCGATTAAGTAGTTAGTAGGTGAACAAGAAATTTGAACTTCAATGTTCATGATTTCGTGGTTCAAAGGTGCCAAATATACGTAAGTGTATTTGGCATTCTTTGTTTTAAGGGGGTTTTAAGGACTCGTAGTCCTAATTTTAACTATAATTTGATGAAGCTTCTCATTGATAGTCTTTAATGGAAGATTAAGTAATGAAGCAGTTTTTATTGGTGTGTATCCTTTAAAATAAATAGCATCAATTATTTTTTGTTCTGTATCGTTTAGTTGAAGCTTCTTTTTAGAAGAGGGTGACTTTTGAATTTTACTAAATATAGTAGTAGCTGTAAGAAAAGTAGAACGACTTTTATTATTTAATTTATCATTCATTATTTTTAAGGCTGTATCGCGTGTTATTTTTAATAGAAAAGAAAATAATCGCTCTTTATTTTTATCGTATTGATGAATACTATTGAATATTTTATTGAAGGCTATTTTTAATGCTTTTTGGGAAATTGTTTGGTCTTCTTTTAGAATTTGGTAGATAACTCCATACAAAGCCTGTCTATACTTATTATAAAGGATAGTTTGAGCTGAAATATTTTTCTTCAAAAGTAACTTTATTAATACTTCTTCTGTTAGATCGGTTCTGTGAGTAGCAGTTTTTTTCAAGAGAGAGGTTTAGGTATTAAAAAAGTTAAGCCCATACTGTTTAACTTTACTTAAAGCAATGTTTAACAATATGGGCTTAAAATTAGATTATTTATTA
>JAHDDN010000195.1:0-7695 GCA_020629335.1 Chitinophagales bacterium
GTATCAACTTTTCAATGAACTTTTTATTGTAAAGTTATTTTTGTCCACCTACTTACTTATATGTTTTTTAGGGAATTGATTTTCTAAATTTTCTCTATACTTATTAGATGATTTCACGGCAGGCAAATTTGTAACAAATGAAATTTATTAAATCAGTCATTTTCTTCTGTTTATTCATGAATACGATTGTAGGAATAGCTCAGGAAAACGACACCCTTACGATTGTAAAAGATCTAAATGAAAAGGAGGAATATTCAAAATCCAGTAAATTACTCCAGATGTATTATTCCAGTCATAAGAATGATCATTCCGTCGGATGGTTATATGCTCAAACGCTGCACTTCTCGGGTAATTATTCTAAATCTCAAAAGATTTACGAATTGACCATTCAACAATTTCCTGCTAAATATGATATTAAACTGGACATGATAAATAAAATGGTCGAATCAGGTGAATTGTCAATGGCAATTATCCAGATCAATCAATTTCTTCCTGATTTACCCACAGATTACAAATTCGTAGCTTACAAAACTTTAGCACAGCTTTTTTATTGGAAAGGGGATTACGATCAATCAATAATTGCAATAGATAGCGCCTTAGCCATAAATAACAATGATCAATCGGCAATTGATCTTAAAAATATAATCAGCATAGCAAGAAGCAATTGGGTAGAAGTTGATTTTGGCTATTTTGTCGACGACCAACCTCTCACTAAATATATTCCGAATATTAGCTCAACATTTTATGTGAATTCTCGACTATCAATGGGTGTAGATGCTGATCATACTATCAATTCGATTTCAGATACTAGCTACTCTACAACTAGTTTAAATGGTTTCGCAAAATTTAATTTCATTGAAAGGAAAGCAGGGCTTAAAATTGAAATAGGTGCAATAAATTTCCCTTCAAAAGAAAAAAGTCTTACAGGGATGATTGAGCTGAATAAGAAAATCACCAAATATATGAATGTGGTATTTGGTGCATCCTATCAGCCCTATTTGGCAACCACTTATTCTATTAAAGAAAAGCTGATGCAAGCCCAATATGGTGCAGCTATCGAATGGAATAATCCCAAAGGATTTATTGGAAGGGCCTCCATTGATAATCAGCTTTTTTCAGCGATAGATAATTCCTATTACACAGCAAGTGGCTGGCTTGTGAGTCCTCCTCTGAAATTAAAGATATTTGATTTTCGTGTTGGATACGGTATTAATTACAGTGACTCGAAAAACAATAATTTTGAATCCATAGAAAACCTAAATAACATTTTAGCTGTATGGGACACAAGCTATCAAGTTAAGGGGGATTACAATCCCTTATTTACGCCCAATAAGCAGTTAATACATTCGGCGGTTGGTCTTGTGGAATTTAGGCCCATTAAAAGATTGACACTGACCTTTGATATCAGTTACGGTTTTAGTGCAAAATCAAATTCGCCATACCTTTATCTTGACAAAGACAGTGAAGGGCTTGTCGTAATTGAAAGAGACTTTAGCGTTCAAAGTTTTAAGCCAATGGATGGTAATGTTTCCATTTATTATGAAATTTCTGATTCTTTTAGCCTCAAAGGATATTACAAATACCAAAAATTATACTTTTACGAGAGTGATTTTGCTGGAATAATAGCTCGAATAATTTTTTAATCGATGAAGAACAGTAATCCTAAAAATAATATGTGGCAATTTCGCGAAGCAAAAGACGTAAGGCTTTTCGACAAGTTTATTCTAGTGGTGCTTTTTACTGCTGGAGTGATCAGCATATTTATTCTTATGGAGTGGTGGTTTCAAGGAAAACACATTGTGAGTTTTGGCTTGTTTGTGGTGCTAAGTACATTCTTTTGGTATGGGGTACTTCGGATTATATTGAACTGGATAAATTATCTGGGTATTCAAAAGCCAGTTAAAGTCCCCAAACCCAAAGAGGATCTCAGTGTAGCTATTTTCACAACAAGCGCACCAGGAGAACCTATCTCTATGTTCGAAAAATCATTGGAAGCCCTTCGTAATATTACTTATCCACATACCACTTATCTTCTCGATAGCACCGAAGATGTTGCCTTTAAAGAAATTGCTGAAAAATATGGTGCAGTTTATTTTGACTGTGCAAACCTTCCTGGGGCTAAAGCCGGAAAGATAAATAAGGCACTTGAATTAACAAACGAAGAATTTATCTTAATTCTCGATCCGGATCATATTGCATTCCCTAATTTTTTGGATCAGACTCTGGGCTTCTTCGAAGATGAAAAAGTGGGTTTTGTTCAGGTCTCACAAGGGTACTACAACCAATATCGTTCGTTCACTGCAGCTGGGGCGGCAGAACAAACCTATTCTTTTTATGGGCCTACTCAAATGGGCTTGTTTGGTTTAGGATGCAGTATTGCCATTGGCGCCAACTGTACTTTTAGAAGAAAGGCTTTTGAAAGTATTGGAGGGCATGCCGAAGCGCTTGCCGAGGACTTAGTAACATCCATGCGGATCCATGCTGCTGGGTGGAAATCGGTTTATAATCCTGTTATTGTGAATCGTGGTTTAGTTCCAGAAGAATTTGGCTCTTTTGCCAAGCAGCAATTAAAATGGTCGAGGGGTGTTTTTGAGGTTTTGTTTGTTGATTATCCAAAGCTATTCAGCAAATTTTCGTTTTGGCAAAAGTTCTCCTACGGAGCTGTTTCCTTCTACTATTTTACTGGACTCATGACAGTGTTCTTTATCTTAATCCCCCCTCTATATTTTTTCACAGGAGTGATCCCTGCCAATATGGATTTTACTGAGTTTCTTGTCAAGGGAATTCCAGTGGCACTAATATCTTTGACGATGTATTTGTATGTGCAGAGATTCCTTGTCCACCCTAAGACTGAAGTTGGATTTCACTGGAGGGGAATGATCTTGAAATACTCCTTATTCCCAGTCTATTTTTTAAGTTTTATACTGTCGTTGCTTAATTATAAAATACCCTATATTCCAACCCCAAAGAAAGCTGTAATTGGTAGTATTACCCCATTTGCTAGGCCACTTATCTGGTACAACGTGCTTTTTATCGTTTCAGTAACAGTCTTGTTCTTCGATCGAAAATATTTTGTTCCTGAAAGTGAACTGCTTTTTACTTCATCACGGACATGGGGAATGATAGGATTTTCATTGATCGCATTCTTACAATCATTAGGGGGAATATTAGCAGCTTTAGGTGCTATTAGGTTAAAAGAAGAAATGCCGTGGGAAAAAATCGATGTAAACAATATTTCAATTGAAACAGATAAAAAATGAAAACATTATTATTAGCTGGAGGCTTCGGCACTCGATTAAGCGAAGAAACAGCCTTGAAACCAAAGCCTATGGTCACCATTGGTGGCAAGCCTATTTTATGGCACATAATGAAGCTCTATTCTCATTATAGCTTTAATGAGTTTGTTGTTCTATTAGGGTATAAGGGGTATGTTATTAAAGATTATTTTATAAACTACTTTTACTATCAGAGCGATATTACAATCGACATTGCTAGTAACCACGTTGAAATACTTAATAATAACTCTGAGCCTTGGAAAATTACTTTGCTCGATACAGGTTTACACACCATGACTGGTGGGCGTGTTTTGCGATCGAAGAATATTGTGGGCGATAAACCATTTATGCTTACTTATGGTGATGGCGTCGGGGATATCGATATTGAAAAATTGGTAAAATTCCATAAAGGCCATGGAAAAGCATTGACAATGACTACCGTTCAGCCTGAAGGTAGATTTGGAGGGGTTGGCTTTACCAGCGACAGCGACAAGGTGGATGCTTTTTTAGAAAAGCCCAAAGGGGATGGTGGCTGGATCAATGCCGGATTTTTTGTCTGTGAGCCTAAAGTATTTGATTATATAGCCAATGAGGACAAAACCATTTTTGAGCGAGAACCTTTAGAAAACCTGGCTAAGGATGGGGAACTATTTGGCTATAAGCACACTGGGTTTTGGAAACCCATGGATACACTTAGAGACAATGTTAAATTGAACAAAATGTGGGAAGAAAATAAAGCGCCATGGAAAATATGGTAGATTTCAATAGCCTTTTCAATGGCATTTATAAAGGCAAAAAGGTGCTGGTTACTGGGCACACAGGTTTTAAAGGTTCGTGGTTATGCCAATGGTTGGATTTAATGGGAGCCGATGTGTATGGCTATTCGCTATCATCAGTTAGCGAACCTAACCATTTAGGCTTGCTGAATGTGAAGATGAATGAGCTACTTGCAGATTTGAGAGATGCAGATACCTTAACGGCTTATATTCAGAAAGTTCAGCCTGAAATAGTTTTTCATCTTGCTGCACAGGCCTTGGTAAGGCCATCCTATCTTAATCCAGTAGAGACTTTTTCAACCAATGTGATGGGTACTTTGAATGTATTTGAGGCCTGTCGGAAAACACCTTCTATAAAAGTAATAATTAATGTAACCACCGATAAATGCTACGAAAATAAGGAGTGGATTTGGGGTTATCGTGAAAACGATAGGATGGGCGGCCATGATCCTTATAGTGCTTCAAAGGGAATGTCTGAATTGTTAACCTCTTCGTACCGGAATTCATTTTTCAATAGTAATGAAAATGGAATGTCGCAGCAAATTTTACTCGGGAGCGGACGTGCTGGAAATGTAATCGGTGGGGGCGATTGGGCCACTGACCGATTGGTACCCGATATGATGAAAGCTGCAAATACTGGAGCTTCGGTGCTAATCAGAAACCCAAAAGCGACGCGTCCTTGGCAGCATGTACTGGAGCCTTTGAGTGGTTATCTTTCGTTGGGATGGAAATTACTGGAAGGAAATGCAGAATATGCCGACGGATGGAATTTTGGACCCGAAATGGAAAGTAACCTTTCGGTAGGTGAAGTAGTAAAACAATCTGCAGATATTTGGGATGCTGTAATCCCTGAAATTAGCAGCAATAAAGTTGAACACCACGAAGCAAATCTACTGATGCTCGATTGTTCGAAAGCAAATAAAATATTGAAATGGAAGCCAGTTTGGGGAATCGGGATTACCATAGAAAAAACAATAATCTGGTATAAAGAATTCTATCAGCAAGGGAAACTGAATACCATGGAAGACATACAGTCCTATATTGAATCGGCTTCGAAAAAAGACATAGAATGGGCAAAATAGATATTAAGGATAAAAAAGTGTTAATTACTGGGGGCAATGGCTATCTCGGTCGCCATCTTGCAATAAGTCTGAGAGAGGCTGGATCGATGGTGTTTATCATGGATAAAAATGGAGATGAAACTTCGGAAAATACTTTTATCCTGGATATTACCAACAGGGAATTGCTTACGAAAGCGATTCATGAAATACAGCCTGATATTGTTTTTCATCTAGCTGCATCACTTAATAGAGATAGAAGTTTTGACAGCTTTGATGAAAGCCATTCAGTTAATTTCGATGGTACCTTAAATTTACTGCTGGCCTTACAGGATGTAGATTATGAAAATTTCATCTTTGCAAGTACGAGCGAAATATATGGTAGTAATAAGGCTCCATTTATTGAATCCCAAATTCCTGATCCTACTTCGCCTTATTCGTTGACAAAGGTTTTTTCTGAGAATTTAATCAAAACCTTTAGCAAGAATTACGACAAAAAATTCATGATCCTTCGCATTTTTAATTTTTTTGGAAAGGGAATGTCCCCACAGTTTTTTATTCCTCAAATGATGACTTCGTTGAGAAATAATACAACATTTAAAATGACCAAAGGAGAACAAAAACGAGATTTTCTATATCTTGACGACTTGCTGGAAGCAATGCTATTATGTGCGGGTTGTACAGCTCAAAATGAAACATTCAATGTTTGTAGCGGAAAGGCCGTTACTTTAAAACAACTGGTTTTGGAAATGAAATTGAAGCTGAATAGCAAATCGGAAATTGTGTTTGGTGCATTGCCTTATCGTAAGAACGAAGTTTGGAATATGATAGGTGATAATACAAAAATAAGAGCGGCAATTGGTTTTGTTCCAAAATATAACCTGGGCGAAGGAATTGATCAATTGATATTAAAAAATGATTAAGGGATGAAGTATAAATGGTTCAAAAGTAAATTGACATTCTTTACTTGATCTTTTGAATTCTGTGAATAATCTATGGCTGAATTTTGTTTGCCTATTTGAGATTATCACTAAAAGTATAAAAAACAATTAGTATGAAAAAGCAATTAATACCTGTTCTCCAGAGTGAATTTTTACTTCTGGCTTCTTTCCTTATATTGTTTCTTTTAATTCCCAATTTTATAGATGCTAGTCCACCTTTAGGGACTCAACGATTGGATAGCCTGGTTTTTTCCGAAAATGTGAAATCAACCTTCGCTTATGATGTTTTTGGTAATCTTCTTTTAGAAAGCGAATGGGCATGGAATTCGGGAAATACTTCGTGGATGGAGGTTGCTAAAACTGAATATGTTTGGGATCAGGATTTTCTTTCACAGGAAACTGAGTTTTTTTTCGATTCATTAAGCAATCAAATTGTTGAAAATAAAAGACTTGATTATATTCTCAATAGCAGTGGATTTGTAACTACGGTAACTGAATCTTATTGGGAACCTAATCCAGGACAATGGATAGCTGCTGCAAAATCGGAATTTACCTTAAACTTGAATGGAGAAAACCTTCAGCAGATTGATTATTACTGGGATTCGGCAAATAGCACTTGGGTCAACAATTGGGAATATGACTTTACCTTAGATACAAGCGACAATACCGTTTTGGTAATCGGTTATTTTTGGGAAGCAACAATTACACAATGGACTGAGGGATGGAAGGCCGAGTACAGTTATGATGCATCGGATAATCTAATATCACAAACGGAATATTATAAAGACCAGGCTAACAGCTTATGGATTCCGTACGAAAAAATTGATTACAGCTATCTCACTGGTGGGAATATTTCCATTCAAACGAGTTTTTACAAAAACAGTCCGACTGGGCCTTGGGTTCCAAATGAGCAATATGAATACACTTATGATGCAAGCGGAAATGTTTCAGTACAGTCTGCCAGTTATTGGAATGCTTCCAATAATTCATGGCTTAACAACTGGAACTTTGATTATTCCTATAATAATGGGTTTGACTTAAGCGAATTGATAATTCCCTATTATTATCAGGAGAGCTTATTGTTTAATCACATGCTTACCAACTATACTTATTCTTACTGGGAAGCAAATAGTAGTAATTGGGTTGCGAATGAGTATTGGGAGTTGTTTTATTCCTCCGTGGCTCAAGTTTTAGGTTGTACAGATGCTACTGCCTGTAATTATGATGCTACTGCTAATTGTGATGATGGCTCTTGCCTGCCTTCTCCCAATTGCAATACAAATATTTGCGAAGGCAATACTCAAATTCCTGATCCAGCTAATCCTTGCAATTGTATTGATGATGTTATCCAAGTTTTAGGTTGTACAAATGCTACTGCCTGTAATTATGATGCTACTGCTAATTGTGCTAATGGCTCTTGCTTACCTGCCCCAACGTGTAACGTAGATATTTGCACAGGCAACACTCAAATTATTGATCCGGCTAACCCATGCAATTGTATTGATGATGTTATTCAAGTTTTAGGTTGTACCGATATTACTGCCTGTAATTATGATGTTACTGCAAATTGTGATAATGGCTCTTGCTTGCCTTCTCCAAACTGCAATATAGATATTTGCACAGGCAACACTCAAGTACCTGATCC
>JAHDDN010000195.1:7795-9581 GCA_020629335.1 Chitinophagales bacterium
TTCGATTGCTTAGGTGAGTGTGGTGGAATTGCAACTCCAGGGACAGCTTGTGATGATGGCGATGCCAGCACTTTAAATGATACTTTTAATGCTAACTGCGATTGTGTAGAAATGTTGGTGGATGTGAATTCGTTGAATTCTTTCAAAGGAATGATATTCCCTAATCCAGCTCAAGATCTTATTCATTTTCAATTGAATGAAACTGGGACAACCGCCTTACTCGAAGTTCTTAACCAAGTTGGCCAAGTTGTAATAAAGCAAGAAATTACTCAAAATGAAAATATTTCTGTCAATGGCTTAGCTCCTGGAGTGTATTTCTATATTATTCATATTAAGGATAAAAATTTAATTGGTCGTTTTGTTAAAATTTAATAAATATGAAACTAAAGTCAATATCCCGTTTTCTTATCATAATTTCAGCACTTGCTGTTGGCATATTATTAGTCTATTTACTTTCAGTAGCAGGCAATGGGTCAAAAGGCCCGATCCAAAATGCACTGAGGTACATGCAAGAAAATATTCTGAAAATGGAACAAACATTAATTATCGATAAGCGTGAAGATAAGCGGAAAGAAAAGTTGGGTAAATTCAAGCTATTGAGTGATGACTTGAATGCACTTAAAAATCCGAAAGCCCTTCTTTTAGGTGCTTCGGATTTGAGTAATCCTGAATCATTTGAAAATATTATTGATTTAGAGGATTCTTTGAAAACTGTTTTTCCTTTAATCCATGTTTATTGTGCTTGGGGGAGCAAACAGGATAAAGAGTTTCCAGCTTTGGCCGCACAAACTATTATTAACATGGGATCGGTTCCTGTAATCACCTGGGAGCCATGGCTAAGTGATTTTGATGAAACTGAATTTCCGGGTATTCCGCCTGTCGCCGAGCGCGATAAAGGATGTTTAAAAGCTATCGCAAGTGGGGTTTATGATGATTATATAATAGAGTGGGCAAAAGGCGCGAAAAAGGTCAATAAACCTATATTTATTCGTTACGGGCATGAAATGAACGATCCTTACCGCTATCCGTGGGGACCGCAAAATAATGCACCAGAAGACTTTATTAATTCATGGCAACACATCCGTCAGCTTTTTAATTCTCAACAGGTTTACAATGTAATTTGGATATGGGCGCCTCACCCTTCTTATGCTGGTTTCGAAGCGTTCTATCCTGGTGATGAATATGTAGATTATGTAGGAATTGGTGTTTTAAATTTTGGTACTGTAGCAAGCTGGAGCAAATGGTGGACCTTCGATCAATTATTTACTGAGAGTTATGCCAGTTTTAGTGCATTCAAAAAACCCATTATGATAACTGAATTTGGGTCTCTTATTGTTGGAGGGGACAGGAGTAAATGGTTTGCAGATGCACTTAGAGATGCTCCCGTAAAATATCCCGATCTAAAATCAATTCTGTTTTTTCACTATCCTGCCGACAATACTATTACAAACAAAGAAGTAAGCTGGTATTTCATAGATGACCCAGCAACACGAGATTCGATAATTGAACAAATATCTCTTTGGCCTGATTCCCTGAGTGCACTCTAAAATAAGTTCTGTCGCATTTTGGTCGAGGCTATTTTTAGATTTAGCAAGGCAAATTTGACGATGTAATAGGGATGAAATGTAAATAAATGTCCGAAATTGATAAAATGTTTTTGTGCTATGCAAGGCAGGAAAAGCGGCATTATGCCGAGTATAGTAAGGTTTTTGCCAACGCAGTGTAGTGCGAAAAGATGAAGTCAAAACGGGCTTTACTTAGGCTTCATTCCTTAATAAAAGAAGAA
>JAHDDN010000196.1 GCA_020629335.1 Chitinophagales bacterium
ATGGTCTATATATGAGGTTTATCAAAATGAATTATTTTGTTTTTTTAGAAGTCAAGTATTTTTCAACCACCCCTGACCCCTCCTTTTTAAGGAGGAGAGATATTTCAACATATAAAATAATAAAGGTTATTTTTCTAAATTATTAACATTTGGCAAAATTAATTTAGGTTTCAAGTGCTTGTTATTGTAACAAATATTAACGGTGTTGTTCTTATTTGGCTTAGGGATGGTAGCGGTATGTGGCGTCCATGGGGCTGCTTACGTAGCTTAGGTGGACGCAGGCTTGCCCCGAAGGGGAAGACAAGTACGCCTTAGCGGAGTAGCGGGCACATAGCCACATGAGAGTGGACAGCCCGACGGCTGCGCTTCGCTTGCAATGCGTAATGCATAATGATGAATGATAAATATTTTGGCTCGTGCTGCGCACTTCGCTCTACGAGCGCAGCGGGAAGCCCCGAATTAATGATGAACGATGAATTATAAATGATGAATATATTTGCTCATGCTGCGCATTTCGCTTTAATAAAGAAGGGCTGACACAGTGGCCAGCCCTTAAAATTTATTTAGTTACTTAGTATTTAGTCCGACGCCGAAGAGGCGTTTGGATATTCTGTCGATTAGGTAGTACATGACTGGTACGATGACCAGGGTTAAGAAGGTGGCAAAGGCGAGACCGAAGATAACGGTCCAGGCCATTGGCCCCCAGAATACGGCATTGGTTCCACCCCAATATATGTTGGGATCGAAGCGGGTTAAGAGGCCGTAGAAGTCGATATTGAAGCCTACTGAAAGGGGGATTAGTCCTAAGATGGTCGTGATGGCTGTTAGTAGTACGGGACGTAAACGGGTACTGCCGCCTTCTACGATGGCGTCAATGACTTGATCTTTGCTTAGTCTGTTATCGCCTACCATGGAAAGTTCTTCTTTCTTTCTTTGTCGGACTAGGTTGATGTAATCTATTAGTACGATGGCGTTGTTTACGACGATTCCTGCCAGAGAGATGATACCGATGCCTGTCATGATGATGATAAAGTCCATATCAAAGATGACGTAGCCTAAGAATACTCCTATGGTACTGAAGAGTACGGATAGGATGATAATGATTGGCATGGCGATAGAGTTAAATTGTGATACGATAATTAGGAATATCACAAATACGGCTATCATGAGTGCTCTTGATAGGAAGGCCATTGATTCTGCTTGATCTTCTTGTTCTCCTGTGAAGTAGTAGGTGTAACCTTCGGGCATTTCAAAGCCTTCTAATATGTCTTTGTATTGGGCGACTATGTCATTGGCGTTGAAACCTTCGGTTACATTGGAGTAAATCGTGATGACTCGGTTGAGGTCTTTTCGCTTGACCGAACCATAGGTAGAGGAGAATTCTACATCCGCTACTGCTGAGACGGGCACTTGTACAACTTTACCATTTGATTGATTTTTGAAGGTGATTTTTTGATTCATCACGGCTCCTAAATCATATCTATTTTCTTCATTGAATCGGAGCTGAATTGGATATTCGTCTTCTCCGTCTTTGAATTTGGATATTTCCTTACCGAATACGGCTGTTCTGATATCTCCTGCGATACGGCCCATTGATAATCCATATCGGCGGGCACGTTCTCTGTCTACATTGACCATGAGTTCAGGCTTGCCT
The DNA here is from genome assembly GCA_020629335.1 of Chitinophagales bacterium. Next base: position 1,655 of record JAHDDN010000196.1, read on the forward strand.
GTTTCCATATCCAGCTTTAAGCCTTCTACGCCTGGTAGGTCTGCGTCTTCTAAATAGAATTTGATTTTTTGTGTAATGTCTACTAGCTCCTCGAAATCATCACCGCTGATCTCTAAGTTAATTGGTGGACCTGTTGGTGGGCCTGAGGCTTCTCCTTCTACGGTTAAGCTGGCACCAGGGAATCTTTTGACTTTTTCTCGGATGCTTTCCATGATTTCAGTCGTGGATTGTCCTCTTCTTTGATCAAACTCAGTGAAGTAGACTGAGATTCTACTTTTGTTAGGAGTAGCGCCTTGGCTTGGGCCTGCTGCTGGATCACTGGTTCCTTCTCCTACTTGTGCGAGTACGGATTCTACCATATACTCATAAGGCTTTAGTGTTTGTATCACTTCTGCTTCGATCTCTTCTGCCAGGTCATTGGTTTTGTCAATGCTGGTTCCTACTGGATATTCCACGTATACGTTGAAATAGTTTGGATCAGGCGTTGGGAAAAGCATGACTTCTAAGCCTGCACCTGCCAATAGGAATATTGAAAAGATCAGTAGGCCAACTGTCATTAGGAAGAAAAAGACTGGACGAAAACCTTTTAGCGCAAAGTTCATGAATCGGCGATATAAGCTTTCTAATGCGGGTAATACTTTTGCTCTAAACCAATCAGAGACAGGAGTTAGTATAAAGGCATTGATGAGCATTATACCTGCGATTACTGCAAATAGACTTCCCCAGAAGGTGAATTTAAGCAGGTAAAAAATGGCTGCTAAAACACTTAGGCCAATCACCCATGTAAATAAGCTTTTATAATTCGTTTTCTCATCTTCGGCTCCTCTCATGAAGGCAGATGTTAATACTGGATTGATGATGAGGGCTACGAATAAGGAGGATGACAGTACGATTATTAGTGTAATCGGTAGGTACTTCATGAACTCTCCCATGATGTCATTCCAGAATAGCAATGGAATGAAGGCAGCTAAAGTAGTTAGGGTAGAAGTAATAATCGGCCATGCCACCTCACCTGCTCCTTCCTTGGCCGCCCGAATGGGGGGATAGCCTCTTTCTACCATGAGTCGGTAGATATTTTCCACGACTACGATTCCATTATCTACCAGCATTCCTAGGGCTAAGATGAGGGAGAATAGTACCATCATATTGAGGGTGGTACCATAAAGTCCTAATATCATAAAGCCCATGAGCATAGATAATGGAATGGCTACTCCTACGAAAAGGGCATTTCTCAAGCCTAGGAAAAACAAGAGAACCAAGACAACCAGAATTACCCCAGAGATGATACTATTTTCCAGATTACTCACCATATTACGGGTTTCTTTGGAAGTGTCATTGACTACATCTACGATGAGCTTCTCTGGGAATTTGCTTTTCTTTGCTTCTGCCACTAAGGCTTTGATTTTATCGGAAGCATTGATTTGGTTTTCTCCAGCTCTTTTGATGATATCCAAAGAGACAATTGCTCTTTGATTAGAACGTGCATAACTTTCTCTATCGGCATAATCGAATTTCACCTCTGCTACATCTTGTAGGTAGACGATACTTTCTCGCTCATTTTTGACGATGATATTTTCAATTTCTTGCACATTTTGAAACTCACCGACTATCCTAATATTTCGTTTTACACCACCTGAAAGGATATCACCACCTGACATCGTAATATTCTCCATACTGATAGCATTTTCGATATCGTATAAGCTGAGTTGCCTTGCTTCTAATTGTTGGACGTCTACGTTTATACTGACTTCTTTTTCTTGTACTCCTTTTATATCTACTCTGGTAATTTCTCCGAATTTTTCAATTTCGTCTTGGAGGTATTCAGCATACTCTTTTAGCACATCTACGTCTTCATAACCAGAGACATAAATGTTCATAATAGGAATTTCGCTGAAGTTCAGTTCGAAAACGTTTGGATCAGTCGGAATATCTTTAGGCAGATCTGGCTTAGCCTTATCTACTGCATCTTTTACTTCTTGTAAGGCTTCATCTACATCTACTGTTAAGTCAAATTCTACGATGACTGTACTAAAATCCTGGATAGAAGTAGAGCTCACATTATTGATACCCGAAATAGAGTTGATTTGTTTCTCTATTGGACGGGTAATTAAGTTTTCCATGTCCAGCGGTGCATTACCTGGGTAAGCAGTTCCGACATAGATTGTTGGCAATTTGATCTCTGGAAAATTCTCTCTTGGCATAGAGGTATAAGCTCCAATACCAACTAGGATAATCAGGAATACAATAACAAATACACTGGTCCTATTATCTATTGCCATAGAGCTTAATAAAAACTCTCTGATGATACCCCCTTTTTTTTCTGGGGTTTTATTTACTTGCTCTTCTACCTTATCTATATTATTAGACTCGCTCATACTTATACTTATTTAGGATTTATGGTTAAAGTTATAAGTCTCTGACAGTTAAGTTGCAGTATTTTTGCGATTATACAAGGCATTTTTGAGGCACATAGCAGCGCTACGGAACGAAAAAATAACGAAGTAAAATCGTAAAAAGACAAAACTTGGGCTGTCAAAGATTTATAATTTAAACCATTTTATAGTACCTTAATTACTTGGCCTTCTTTGACCATTTTATAGCCTTCAACGATTAATTGTTCGCCTCCGTTTAGACCTTCTTTTACGACAGATTGCCCGTTAGCATTATCGCCTAATTCGATATAGACTTTTTTGGAAATATTATCTTCTCCTTTTTTATCTGCTACGAATACATAATCACCTTCAATATCTTGTTGGACTAAATTAGTAGGAATGACGATGCTATTTTCTTCGGCTGACTCGCTCAACTTCACAGTAACCATCAAGTTAGGCTTCAGTTTTCTATCCTTATTATTCGCTGCCATTTCAATTTTGAAGGTACGATTGATAGAGTTGATCGTTGGACTGATGCTCGTAATCTTGGCTGGTCGTTGTTCACCTAATGATGGAATATCAATTAATACTTGGTCTCCTTTCTTAACCACATTCAAATAATTTTCAGAAACGTCTGCTACGATTTGCACATTGGTTACGTCTATAATTTTGGCTATCGGCATACCTGGTGCTGCTAATTCTCCTTGCTTAGAAATCACCATATCGACTACTCCATTCGCTGGAGAATAGACGGTGTATTTTCCTTTTTGAGATTGGAGTGTAGCTATTTTTTTCTCTAAAGATTCTACATTATTTTTAGCTTGAACAAATTCTATTTCAGAGCCAATTTTTTGATTCCAAAGTTTTTCTCTTCTCTGAAATACATCTTTAGCTAAGTTCAATTGCAATTCTAATTCTTGCACATTTTTATCCAGAATCTCTGTATCTAAACTGGCAATCACTTGGCCTCTTCTCACCATATCTCCCTCTTTAATATTCAAACGTCTAATCGTTCCGCCCATCTCTGCGCTGATATTAAAATCTCCTTTGGACTCTACGACTCCCTGCACATTCACAAACTTTTCAAAGTTCTGCTTTTTGACAGGCATGATCGTAACGACGCTCATATTTTGTCGAGTACTTGATCCCTCATAAGCTGGATCTAAGTTTTTAATCTCGTTTTCCAATTTAATAATATCAGCTTTTAACTGGCCTAATGCTTTTTTCTTTTCTAAAAGCACCGTCTTTTTTCCTTCCAAGCTTTCCGTCTCCTGCCCTTTCTGACCGCATCCGATTAATAAAATAATCGACAGGCATAAAATGCCGAAGCTTAGTGATTTAATATTTATCATTTCTATATGTTTTAACAATCTTTTTTTATTTTTTTGGGGCTTCCCCGATTCTTTTTTGGCCAGCGGGCAGACACATAGGTCCGCCCCTACAAACGGTGCTGGCCAAAAAAGAATCGGGGCGGGCTATCCGCTCTTATGTGGCTATGTGTCTGCTACTGCGCTAAGGCATCCTTGTCTCTAACGAGCCTGCGGCTACCTAAGCTCCGTAAGCAGCCCCATTGACGCCACATACCGCTTCTATCCCTAAGCCGAATTCTTTTAACGTTTTAACAGAACAATTCCAATCAATTCCAACGTTTAAAAGTTAAACTAGTAGTTTCCAAGCGCTTTATCTAAGTCGCTTTTGGCTACTATTAAATTATAAACTGCTTGCACATACAAGCCTTGCGTTTCGTATAATTGAGATTCGGAGCTAGTTACCTCTAAGCTTGATCCGAGTCCTTCTTTATATTTGATCAATGCCACATTATAAATTTTCTCAGCCAAAGCAAGACTTTGTTTTTGGCTATCTACTTGAGTGATAGCATTAGAGTAATTTGTTTTGGCTTGTTGAGTTTCTAAGGCAAAAGAACGCTTCATCAACTCTCTTCCATTATTTAATTTTAGTGTGTTCACTTCTTTTTGCATGATTTGATATTTCTTTCTCATGCCATCAAAAATTGGAACGTTTAATTGTAATCCTACTACAGCTGTTGGGTACCATTTTTCTGTAAATACTCTAAAGTCATCTCTTTGGAAGGCGTATTGCAAGGAGCCAAAAGCAGCTAAAGAGGGTAAATATTCCGAACGAATTCTTTTGATATCTAAATCATTTAATTCGTTTTGAACACCCATTATTTGTAACTCCACTCTCTCTTTTGATTTCAAGCTGGCCAAGTCAACTTTAGCTTCTTCTATTAATGATTCTATAGAATCCCTTAGGGCTATTTCTTCATTCATATCGTAGCCCATTTGATATTTGAGTAGCCACTCTGCCATTTCTGTTTGACGTACTGCATTTTGGAGTTGTGTTCGTAGGTTAGTCAGTGATAAACTAAGTCTATCCACCTCTATTTCTTCTACAAAACCATTTTCAAACAGTTGAACTGTTTCGAATCTTATCTTCGATAAATTTTCAATATTTTTTTCTAATAAGCGCTCGCTTTGCTCACTGATCAAAATAGTAAAATAGGCTTTTGTCACTGCATCTAATATATCCTTCTCACTTTTAACTGCTTCCAACTCGGCTAATTTAATATAGGTTTTAGCCGCTTCTAAAGCTACCAAATAAGAACCATTAAAAATTAATTGAGAGGCTTCGATACCTGCGGTCATATTATTTTTGGTACCAAAAGTTAGTTCTATATATTCAGGGACTTGTTCTGGAGGAAGGCTTGGGTCGGCGAAAGTTTCTCCTGGCACAAGCGAAACGGGCAACTTTAGAAAATACTGATAATTCACATTAGCATTTACCTGCGGTAAACCTGTTGCTCTAATTTCCTTAATTTGATATTGAGCACTTTCTAAATCCATGCGCTTATCTTCTCCTGTCGGATTGTTTTTGAGTGCATAGTCTTGCGCTTCTTTTAAGCTAAAGCTATTAGCTCCTCCACTCGTTTGTGCCCATAAAGGCATGCCTAATGCGAGTAATATGATCACTATGATGATATAGTGTTTATGCATGTTTGTATACTTTATTTCGTTTTAAGTATTCTTTCAAGAAGGCTTCTCCTTTTTCAGTTGTAATGCCATGAATATGGTATCTTATATACTCCAGGAATACTTTTTTACTATTGTATTGCTCACTTGGAAAAACTTCTTTATCCAAGAAGGTGGCAGAGGTATGAATGTAAATCTTACCGATAATAGCCGCATCTAATTCTTTGCGGTATAAATTCTGCTTGATTCCTTTTTCGATATTATTTTTAATCATTTGATAGACATAACTATTTCTGTGTTTTTCTACCATATCCCAGCTCTCCCTATAGTACTTTTGTAAGTCATAGATTAAGCTAAGATTCATCTTATCAAAGTGGCTACTTACATATCTAGCAATGATCACCATTTCTTCTATGGCATTTTCGTGCTCTTTACAGATTTGATCACAAATCAAGCACTCTTCTTTTAAAAAAAGATCCATTGTCTTGCTAACCAAATCTGCTTTATTTTCTACAAATTGATAGATAGTTTTTTTGGAAATACCCATTTCTCTGGCTAAGTCATCCATAGTAATACTCCTAATACCATATTTGCTAAATAGCTCTGAACTCTGTTTTAGTATGTCAATTAATTTTTCGTCCATTCAAGGTTTTTTACGACTACTTTTTTTAAAATTGTTGTGGATTTTTTGTTTTATAGAATTATTAACGACGGAAACGTTTTCAAGGTTTAAAGTTTCCTAAGTTTTTTCTTTTATACAGTAATCATGTCGTTTATTTAGCAAAATGGCAAAAAAACGCTTTGATTTTTAGATCTTATTCAAGCACCTCAGGAATCAGAAAGTATAAGAATACTTGCTATTTTAATTACTATATGCAGCTCGTTTCTTATCAAGTCTTGCGAGTCAATACTAAAATCACTATATTTAGTGAATAATTGACATATTAAAGTCAGTGGATATTACCCCTAAAAACTACCTAAAATGAAGAAGACAAATCTACTTTTAACACTTTTGGTACTTATCTCCTACACTATTACTCAAGCACAAGTTTGGGAAGGGGACTACCTAATAAATGATGATGATGATTTAGTGGCTTTTCCAACTCTTTGTAATTGTAATGAAATTACAGGAGACTTATCTATTATCAACAATATTTTTAGTGAATCCTTACAAAGCTTATTTAATTTAGATAGTTTATTTGTAGTAGGAGGTAATTTAACCATCAATTGCCAAGATATAGAAAGTATATCCAGCCTTTCAAGCCTAACTTATGTTGGAGGAGACTTAACCATCGATTATGGTGAATTATTAAATTTTGAAGGTTTAGAAAGTCTCAGTTATATAGGAGGCAATTTATACTTAAGACATCATCAAGATGCTACTAGTTTAGAGGGCTTTGGGCCTTCTCTTGTTATTGGTGGAAATGTCTATATCAGTGATAATGAGTTTTTAGAAAATATAGATGCCTTGATAAATGTCATAGAAATTCAGGGAGATAGTCTAATTATTGAAGATAATGAAAGCCTAAATGATTGCTGTATCCTTAATTGTTTAGTCAACAATGGAGTAGTTGCCAATGTACAATTAGATAATAATTCTCAGAATTGTAACAGTCTGACTAACTTACAGCTGACTTGTAATGATGCCTGTATAATAGATTGCTTTGGATTTATTGGTGGTCCTAATTATGTGGGAACTCCTTGTGATGATGGCAATCCTAATACGGAGGAAGATGTTTATCAAAAAGGGTGTATTTGTCAAGGTCAAGCGGTTGATTGTGAGGGAGTACTTAGTGGAAGTGCTTTACCATTTACTCCTTGTGATGATGGTGATCCTTATACCATCAATGACACTTATGGTGAGTTTTGCTATTGTACTGGTGAGGTCCTTGGTTATTATGTTAGCGGGTATATCTTGGACACAGATGGCAACCCTATCACTTCGGGGAATGTCTACATTGTAGATAGTGAAGGTAACTTCTTAGCAGTAGTTAGCCCTGATGAAAATGGGGCTTATTCTATATTCGTGCCTTCTAATTTTGATGGCTATTTAGGCGCTGATATTCTCAATTATAGTTTTGATAGTACCGACTTTTCTAACAGTCCTATTAATGAGGACATTTCACTTGATTTGACGGCTAATGGAGGAGTTAATATTGAGATGACTCCATACTTAACGGGCTTCAGCCTCTCCCCTATTCCTGCTAAAAACAGTGTTCAGCTTAGCTTTACAAGCGAAAAGTCTAAATACTTGGCTTATGAGGTGTATAGTTTGAGTGGGGAAATGATACTACAAGCACCGCTCCAAACAATGGCTGGAACTAATACCTTGAACATCGCTATTGAGGATTGGCCTGTTGGGGTTTATTTAATCCGAATCGTGGATGGAGAAAATGCGGTTACTAGGAGGATAGTGAAGCAATAACAGGAGATAAGAGTTTTCGTTTATTTACTCCTCTGCCCTTTGAGCATCTCCTCTGTGAGGGGAGAAGGCTTAGGGATGGGAGTGGTATGTGGCGTCGAGAGGGGGCTTATGGAGCTTAGGA
>JAHDDN010000197.1 GCA_020629335.1 Chitinophagales bacterium
TGTCTAACCACTCTGTGAAGGTTCGAATCCTTCTCCTACAGCTATTTATCGAAATTGTTTAAACGGTTTCTGAAGATTATTCAGAAACCGTTTTTTTTTGGGCATTTTTTTTGTCACTAAATAAATTGGGAGACGTATAATGTAAGGTATAGTGGCTCAATTTATAATTCCTTGACAGCCCAAGTTTTGTCTTTTTACAATTCTACTTCGTTATTTTTTCGTTCCGTAGCCCTGCTATGGGCCTCAAAAATGCCTTGTATAATCGCAAAAATACTACAACTTAAAGTCAGAAACTTATAGAACTCATTTAAAGTTTTCCTACTGGCTTAGAAAATGGCTGTTTTTCCGTATTTCTTCGTTATTTTTTCAGTCCGTAGCCCTGCTATGCACCTCAAAAATGCCTTGAACTACGAAAAAACAGCTAATTTTCAGCTTCATTATAAAACTTTAAATGAGTTCATAAACTGAACCAATAGGTAGAATTTCTTATCGGCCCAGTTACAAAGTGTTCGATATTATAAGCAACCTTATTTTAATTGTTGACGTTTTAACATTGAATTGTTATCTTGTCTGCCAAATCAAAAACCTCTTAATTTTACTTATAAAGCGCACCAATCGTGAGGAGAGATATTTTAATTATCCAAAAGGCATTGAGCCGAAATCGCAATATAAAGTTAACTTTTGGATTAACATTATTATTAGGTAGTATCTACTTTATTTTTACTGCGACCAATAGTGGTCTTCCAGATAAAAGTGCTTTTGCTGTAAGCGTTATTTTATTACTCATTAGTTTTACTGGATTTTATTTTGTGCTTCATGCGCTTTTGCGTTTTGATGCTCAAAAGAATTATTTGCTATCTATGTTAGAGAAGTATCCTAATGAGGTGGCATGGGTTTATTATGTTAAGGTAGAAACTTTCCCTTTCGGGATTCGCTTTATGCAGTTTAGCACTTTACATATTATGCTTTCTAATCGGGAGCATATTTCTATTCAGATGAAGGAGAATGAGATTTTGTCTTTGATTCGATTGCTTCGTGAGCATGCTCCTCAGGCGACTTTTGGTTATAGTACTTTTAAGGAGCAGCTTTATAATATCAATCCTGATTTATTGATTAATGATAATCAGAGTGAGTTTGAGCATGAGGAGAAAGGTGGTGTTGATAATGATTAGTATTTGACTAGCCCTCTGCCCTTCGGGCATCTCTTCTGAAAGGGGAGAAATTTCATTCTATAAATTTTAATACTTTTTTGTCTTTGGTGGGAATAGTACACCTCTATTTGGCTTAGGGATGGGAGCGGTATGTGGCGGCCATGCTGTGACTTATGGAGCTTAGGCAGACGTAGGCTGGCCTGAAAGGCAGACAAGTATGCCTTAGCGGAATAGGAACGGCATAGCCACATAATAGTGGACAGCCCGACCCATTTCAAATTTTTTCATGCGAGGGCGGACACATAGGTCCGCCCCTACTGGCGCATGAAAAAATTTGAAATGGGGAAGCCCCGAATGAAAAATAAAAAAGGCCTTATCACATAAGTATGATAGGGCCTTTTTGTGTTTATCTACTTATTTCTCTATTTAGGAGAGGCTTTGATAATCATTTTTACTTCTTTTGTCACGAACTGGGCTGAACGCCTGTAAGTGATATTGTAAACGTCTGTAATTTCTCTTGAGTAGTCTTCGAAGATGGCTTCGAGATCTTCTACTGAATTAGCTGGGCTAAAGCTGCCATTGATAGCGAGGCTGTCAAGAATGGACTCATCCATTTCTCCTTTACCTCTTAGGCCAATGGTGTTGCTTTGGATGTTTTTATCTCCGAGTTGTTCTCTTACGATACGATAATCGTTAATGATAGAGGCGTTGTCTTTGCCGTCTGTGAAGGTAACGAGTGTTTTGGTATCAAATACTGGATTAGAAGCGAACATATTGCCTCCGTATTGCATGGCGTCATATAGTTTGGTTAATTGGCCAGGATTACGTGAGTTGATGAAGTTTTGTACCTCTATAATGTCTGTTTGGTATCCGAGAGGCTCGACATCTTGTGCGAAGCTAACAACGGCCACTTGGGCTGAATTACCTGTTATATTAAAGATATCTTCTACAAATTTATTGGCGTAGATTTTTACATTTTCGAAATCATCTCCTAGTGATTCACTGACATCTAATGCTAGAACTACTCCTAGATTTGTTTCATTGTTTTGTGATACGGAGAATTCTTGATCGAGTCTCCATTCTCCATTTTCGTTTTTCTCTACTACTGTGATGCTATCGATTAGATAGTTACTGGTAGGGTCTGATAGCCTTACTCCATCAAAGTTGATATCAATGAATGGGCTATCTGGGCTTGCATTTACGGTAGAGATGCTAATTTCTGGTGGTATATCTGTCAAGGTAAATTCTGGAATTGTTCCTTGAATATGGGAGTAAAGGCCATAAACCTCGAAGGTTTTTTCACAGCCGTAGCAATCACCGCCGATTACTGCATCTGCGTTGAAGTTTACACAATCGCTATTCATACAGCCTGTTATGCTTTTGCTGTCGTTTCTATCACAGCTTGTCATAATGGTTAATGAACATAAGATAAATGCAAATAAAAAGCTTAGTTGATAATTTTTCATAGCAAAAATATTTTTCTACTTCTTTCTGTCCAAAATTTAGACCAAAAGAGGATTTAATTTCAAAATTCGACTATTGAGTGTAATAATTGACAAGTTGATGCACAAATTGCTAACCATCTCTAAGAGAAACGGTCATTTATGAGAATTATTTTTATGGGTTGTTGGTACTGGTATTTAAAAATACAAAATTCGGTTAGTTATAGGCCGAAATTAGTTTATTTTTTGGCAAAAAGTGTAAAAGTGCTTATAAAAAAAGGGGGAAACTCATTTTAGCGAGTGGGATTTAGCTGGTGAGCCATATCATATTCGGCTTCTTTTTCCTTTAGTTTGGCTTTCTTATTTGACCACCACCAAATGATACCTATGGTAGCGACTATGATGTAAGGTGAGAGGAAGAGGTATATAATGCCTGCATTCAATCCTAAGCCGTGTGTTCCTCCTTCATTGATATTGGATTCTGCAGCTGCTTTACACATTGGACATTGGGCTATAGCAGTTATAGTGCTTAATAACTGGATTATTAAGCAAGTGATTGAGAGGGTTAAAAGTTTTGTATTTAGCTGCATGACTATCATTTTATGTTTTACAAAAGTACATTAGTTGGCTTGAATATACAAGTGATATTAGCATTAATAGTAGGGAGAAATGAGTAAGTAAACTATTACTCCTGTGATAGAAACATATAGCCAAAGTGGCATGGTCCATCGAGCTATTTTTCTATGTTTTTTAAAATCTCCTGTAAATGCTCTAAGGAATGTAAAGAGGACTATTGGTAGAATAATGGCGGAGAGGACGATATGTGTTAATAGTACAAAGTAGTAGATGTATTTTAGCATTCCTTCGCCTCCGTAACTGGTTGGCTCGGTCATAGAGTGATAAACGACATAAGAGCCTAGAAAGATGGCTGAGAGCATGAGCGCGCCTATATTGCAGAATTTATGCGCTTGTGCTTTGCCTGACTTAATGAAGTACCAACTAGCTAGTAGTAGTATCGTTACTCCAAAGTTGAGCATTGCATGAAACTTTGGCAGGAAGCTTAAATCTAAGTCGGTACTAATATCAGGAGGAGCTATAAAGAATATGGTAAAAACCAAAGCTGGTACTGCTACTGATACGATGACTATTAGTCTTGTTAATAATGATTCTTTCTGTTGTGCGATATTATTACTACTCATCGATTTTTATTCTATTTGTTAGGATCATATTCTAGATCTCTCGTTCTATCTTCTTTATACTCTAATTTGAGTACATAGATAGAGGCGATCAATTTGTCAACTGCTGCTGTATCGGTTCCCATGAAATAACCTCTAATGATTCGATTTTTATCTACTAGAACAAGCCTTCCACTATGATCGATTGCTTCTGTACTTTCTGTACCTGGATTTAGTGCAAGAAAGTAAGCTTTTTTAGATAGATAGGTTAGCGAATCCATACTGCCAGTTACGAAATGCCATTTTGTAGAATCTGCTTCAAATCGATTAGCATATCTTTCTAGTACTTTGGGAGTATCATATTCTGGATCTACTGTATGTGATAAGAACATAATCGAGTCATCATTTCTAAACTCATCTGAGACCTTCTTCATGGCATTTGTGATGACTGGGCATATACCAGGGCATCTACTAAAGAAGAAATCTGCTACATAGATTTTATCTTTAAATGTTTCTTCTGTGATTTTTTTGCCTGTATGTCCATCGAGAGAGAATGGAGGGATCGCGTGAAAGAGCGTATCATTTACTTTGACCGAATAATCAGTAGTAAACTCCTCGGAGATGGGGTAGAATTTTTTAAGTTGAGGTCGTTTTGGTATACCTAAATAATGAAAGTAGAGGTAAAAGCCTACTGGTATTATGATGGCAATTAAGAAGCCGAGGAATATTCTAATAGGTGATTTTGACATATTGGAGTGCTTGTTCGTATTTAACAAACTTATGATGGTGTGTGTTTAGCTAAGAGGTATATAAACAGAAAAAAGGGCCTAAAGCCCTTTTTTCCTTTCATTTTTATTGCTATTACATTCCCCACATTTTCCTCATTTCTAACCATGCGGTACCTTCCCAAATAAAGGCTATTAAAAACCAGATAAGGAATATCGTAGGTACAAGGATCGTTAAAGCTAAAGCTCTTTTCTCGTATCTAACGTGCATAAACTCTCCTACAATAAAGTAAGCTTTCAATAAACTCGCTAAGACGAAAAACAAGTTTAATAACCATCTTGGAGCACTTTCTGGATAAACAAAAGCTGCTACAACTTCTATAATTGTGATAAAAGTTAACCAAGCTGTGGCTTTCCATACACCACTTACTTGTTGTTTATACGTTTCTTGATCTAAACCATGTGCCATTTTAATTTCTTTTAATCTGCTTAAAAATTGATACTAAAGTAGATAGAATGCTAAAAATACAAATACCCACACTAAATCGACAAAGTGCCAGTAAAGTCCTATCTTTTCAACCATTTCGTAATGTCCTCTTCTTTCAAACACCCCTGCGGCTGCTTGTATACAGACGATAATATTCAGTATAATCCCACTAAATACGTGAAATCCATGAAATCCTGTAATTAAGAAGAATAGTTGTGCAAAGGATAGCGGATAATCGTGTCCTGCTCCAAAATCAATTTGACTAATGGTCATACCATGCGCATGATCATAACCTGTGATCAAGTGATGCCATTCCCAAGCTTGACAACCTAAGAATGCTATTCCACCAATAATACCTAAGAACATCCATTTTACTACTCCTGCTTTATTCATCATATGTCCTTCCTGAACAGCTCTTACTACGAAGACACTACTCAAGATAAGAATGAAGGTCATGATACTTACAAAGCCTAAGGGAACCTGTGCTTCCATGAAAGGCATTGCATTGAATACCACATTTGGGTCAGCCCATGTATCTTTACTCACACGAATCGTGCCGTAAGTAATCAATAAAGCAGAGAAGGTAAAGGCATCCGATAATAGGAAATACCACATCATCAACTTGCCATAACTGACATTAAAGGGGGATTTTCCTCCTCCCCAATCATTGCCTTGTGAGACTTCTCCGTGATGTCCAGCCGTCATTGTTTCAGCCGCCATTTATTAGTTTTTTACTATATAATGATTAAGTAATGATAAAATAATAACTCCGCCATTTGAGCGTCCATCTTTTGCACTAATACTGCGTTATTTTTTTTAGCAATAGCACGCTATTACTTGCAAAAAATGCCTTGTCTTAGTACAAAATCTTGAACTTCAAATGTCAATCTTATTTTTTCATCATTACTAAAAAAGAATTTTTACATTTGAAAGCTAAGCTTTTGCTTTAAATATCCACTTTTTGTTTAACCATTACTATGAATTAAACAGAAAAAAGCAGAACAAATATAACCAAAGTATGTCAACAAAGTGCCAATATGTTAACAAAAGTTCTATTCCCAATGTCCTTTCAGGATTGATGTCATCCATTAGTTCTTTTACGGCATCTTTACGAAAGAAAGACTTCGCATAAAAAATCAAAAGAAACAAGACCCCACCCAATACGTGTACTGCGTGTATACCTGAAATAACATATAAAAATGAACCTGAAGGATTACCTGTCAGTTGCACCCCCAGATCAGTCAAATGCTGCCAACCTATCAATTGTGACACTACAAATCCTACTCCTAAAAAAAGCGTCGAGCCTAACCAAAAACGATAAGGTTTCCACTTTTTTTGCTTGAACATCTGATAAGCTATATGCAAAGTTACACTGCTTAACAGAATCAGGACTGTACTTACCCAAAAAACGTCAGGTAATTTATAATCAACCCAGTTTCCGGCAGCTCTTCGTACAATAAACGCACTCGTTAAGCCTGCAAACATCATGATTAAACTACCAATTGTAATCCACATCATAAATCGCTGTGGATGTACTCGACTATATGTATTTTGAGTAAGCGCCATTTTATAAAATTTTATATTTTATCCAAAACCATACAAATTTGCATCACTGGTAAATACACAATTGATGCAAACATTAGTTTCAATGCCGCTTTATCATTTTGATCTTTGAATAATTTCACGCCATAATAAAGCATCATCAAACCAGCTAATAAGGACGCAATCAGCGAGATTGTACCCACTAAGCCCATCATTACTGGAAACAAACTAACAACTATCAAGATAATCGTGTATAATATAATTTGTACTGCCACCGATTTACCTTTTCCTTCTCTACTTGGCAATAACTTATAACCCGCTTTTTTATAATCGTCATAACCTAACCAGCCAATTGCCCAGAAATGTGGAAACTGCCACAAAAACTGTATTGCAAAAAGCACATAAGCTACCATATTCAAATCACCTCCTGCACTCACCCATCCTATCGTTGGTGGTAAAGCACCCGGAATAGCGCCCACAAAGACCGCTATAGGCGAAATTCGCTTCAATGGTGTATAGACAAATGCATATGACAATAAAGCCAATGCACCTAATAAGGCTGTCATTTCATTAAAGCAAAATCCTAATATACTCAACCCTATCACCCCTGTCATTCCTGCAACTAATACGGCTTCAGGCATGCTCATTCTATTGTTTTCCCTTGCCAATGGGCGATCTTTCGTTCGTTTCATTAAGCGATCATAATCCTTTTCCAATATCTGATTGATCGCATTAGAAGATCCTGTTACCAAAAATCCTCCCAATGAAAGTAAGAATATATCGACCCAATTGATCCCTCCTATTCCTACTGCAAACAAGTAGCCTATTACTGCTGAAAATACAACCGTCAAATTCAATCTAAACTTAACGAGAACTGCATAATCACTCAATTTGCTCTTCAAAAATGAACCAATTGATTCTGTCTTTAAACTATCACTTATTAACATGAGTATATATGTGAGTCTATTTTTAAATTTTTTGGGGCTTCCCCTTCGGGTCGGGCTGTCCGCTCTTATGTGGCTATGCTGCTCCTACTCTGCTAAGGCATATTTGTCTGCCACTTCGTGGCCAGCCTGCATCTGCCTAAGCGCCGTAAGTCGCTGCATGAACGCCACATACCGCTACCATCCCTAAGCCAAAAACGCTATTCTAAATAATGAGTGCTATACAAATAGCCCACAAGCTTTTATTGTGGGCTATTCATTTTTATGATTCTGCTGAAGCTTCTTTCAATGCTAATTGAGCCTTGTACTTATCGATATCTTCATCAGCAACTGTTTGTGGAATAAAGTCCAAATCTTGTTGCTCGTAGTCATAAGGCCAACGGTGTACTTCTGGTATTTTACCAGGCCAGTTACCATGCTCAGGAACCATCGGAGTTGTCCACTCTAAAGTTGCAGAGTCCCAAGGATTCAAGTTAGCTGGCATCTTACGACCATTGAATATACTGTAGAAGAAGTTAATTACGAATAAGAATTGTGTAAAGAATACTACTATTGCAGCAATACTAATTAACATGTTCAAATTACCGTAAATATTGAAAGTCTCGAAGTACTCGTTAGAGTAGTATCTTCTTGGTACCCCTGTCATACCTAAATAGTGCATTGGCCAGAAGATGAAATAACTTCCTACGAATGTTAACCAGAAATGGATATAACCCATCGTCTCGTTCATCATTCTACCATTGAATAACTTAGGGAACCAGTGGTATACTCCTGCAAATAATCCAAAACCAGCTGCTAGTCCCATTACAATATGGAAGTGAGCAACTACGAAATAAGTATCGTGTAATGGAATATCTAATGCAGAGTTACCTAAGTAAATACCCGTCAAACCACCAGAGATAAATAAAGAAACGAATCCTATTGAGAACAAGGCCGCAGTAGTGAATCGAATGCTTCCTCTCCATAAAGTAGTAATCCAGTTAAATACTTTAATCGCAGATGGTACCGCAATTAATAAAGTAAATAGTACGAAGATAGATCCAACAAATGGATTCATACCTGATATAAACATGTGGTGGGCCCATACTAAGAAGGCGATTACTGTAATTGCAAGTATAGAGTAAACCATGGCACGATAACCAAAGATTGGTTTTCTTGCACTTGTTGCTAATACTTCTGATACCATACCCATAGCAGGTAAGATTACAATATATACCTCAGGGTGTCCTAAGAACCAGAATAAGTGTTGATATAAGATAGCACTACCACCTTCAATCATTTCACCTGCTCCATTCGTTAGAACTTCTCCACCTATAAATATATCCGACAAATAGAAACTTGTTCCTAAATGACGATCAAATATCAGTAATACCACCGCAGATAATAATACAGGGAATGATAATACCCCTAATACGGCAGTAAAGAAAAATGCCCAAATCGTTAATGGCATTCTAAACATCGTCATTCCCTTAGTACGCATGTTCAATATGGTGGCAATATAATTCAAGCCTCCAGTCAAACTAGATACGATAAACAAAGCCATTGAAGCTAACCACAAGGTCATACCTAATGCTGAACCACCTCCTAATTGGGGCAGTCCACTCTGTGGTGGGTAGGCAGTCCATCCCCCAGAAGCCGGGCCTGTTTCAACAAATAAGGAAATCATCATTACGATACCAGCTGCAAAGAAGAACCAATAAGACAGCATATTGACAAAGGGGGATGCCATATCCCTCGCCCCAATCTGTAGGGGTATCAATAAATTACTGAAAGTCCCACTTAGTCCCGCTGTCAGTACAAAGAATACCATTATTGTACCGTGCATCGTCACTAGTGAATAGTAGAATTGAGGGCTTAATTTCCCTCCTTCAGCCCATCCACCTAATATTGTTTCCAAAATAGGGAAAGTCTCATCTGGCCATCCCAATTGTAAACGGAACAACACAGAGAACATCACTCCAATAATAGCCCAAATAATTCCAGTTATTAAGAACTGACGCGCTATAATTTTGTGATCCTGACTAAATATATACTTAGACACAAATGTCTGCTCAT
>JAHDDN010000198.1 GCA_020629335.1 Chitinophagales bacterium
CATTCACACAGCTCACCACCACATCATCCAAACGATGCTTGAGTTGATCTTGCTGCACATCATGTTGATACTGACCTACTCCTATCGACTTCGCATCTATCTTCACCAACTCAGCTAATGGGTCCATTAATCGCCTTCCAATAGATACGGCCCCACGATAAGTCAAGTCCAAGTCAGGAAATTCTTCACGGGCAATTTCTGAAGCCGAATAGATAGAAGCCCCACTTTCATTCACCATCACTAATTGCACCTCTTTAGGCAGACCACATTTTTTGACAAAATCCATGGTCTCTCTACCAGCCGTTCCATTACCTATTGCAATGGCTTCCACTTTGTATTTAGTGCAGTAATTTTGAATCTTTTGCTTAGCCTCTTCCTTCTTAGCATCATTCAAAAACGGAAACATTGTCTGATAAGCTAAAAGTTTTCCTTGCGCACTCAAGCAAGTCATCTTGCAGCCCGTTCTAAATCCAGGATCAATCGCCAAAACCGATTTCTCTCCTAATGGCGCTGCCAATAATAGCTCCCTCAGATTTTCAGCAAATACTCTTATCGCCTCTTGATCAGCTTTCTCTTTATAAAACTTCTTAATTTCTGTTTCAATAGAAGGCTTTAGCAATCGCTTATAGCAATCTTCTATGGCCATTTCTACCTCATCTGTGCATCTATTATCACCCTTGAGATATTTATCTTCCATAATTTCTAAAGCATCATCCGTATAAGGCGTGATGCTCAATCTCAAAAAGCCCTCATTATTCCCTCGCAAAATAGCCAAAAAACGGTGTGATGGAATCTTCTTTACAGCTTCCGTCCATTCAAAATAATCCTTGAATTTAACCGCTTCCTCTTTTTTAGTTTTGACAACCCTTGATTCCACTAAGGCTTCATTATGAAAGAGCTTCCGCATTTTATTACGAATAAAAGCATCTTCACTAATCCACTCAGCAATAATATCTCTGGCACCTGCTAAAGCAGTCTTTTTATCCTTAACGCCTTTCTCTTCATTGATAAAACGAGGAATCAACTCCTTGAAAGAAACCTTCTTTTGCTGGAGGATAATTTCTGCTAATGGCTCTAAACCCTGTTCTTTTGCCATAGAAGCTCTTGTCTTACGCTTAGGTTTATAAGGTAAGTACAAATCTTCTAATTGGGTCATCGTTTTCGCTTGCTCAATTTTTTCTTGCAATTGAGGCGTTAATTTTTCTTGCGAAGCAATGCTCTCTAAAATGTAAGCCCGACGCTTTTCTAATTCTTGCAACTGCTTATAGAGGTCTCTGATTTGGGTAAGAACTACCTCATCCAAAACCCCACTTTGCTCTTTTCGATATCTGGCAATGAAAGGCACGCTGGCATCATCATCAAAAAGGGCCAATACATTTTGTACTTGCCAAATACGTAAATTAAGCGCTTGGGCTATAGAACGAGTGATTTTTTCTAAAGACATATTATTGCTGATTAAATTATATCAACAAATATAAGGAATATTGCAATTAAATATTGATTCTGTAGGGACGTTGCAATGCAACGTCCACTTGGAATGCTTGCAACATCCACCGAATTCCCTAATGAAATCAATTTACTAGGAATATTGATAAAGGCGTTTTTAAACAAAAAAATATAAAAAGCCGCTGATAATCAGTATTTTGCAGATAGAAATACCTTTTTTTAATAAAAATGAAATAATTTAGGGAACCTAATAGCTAGTGAACTAATTAATGATATTGGTTAAAGGTGGTAAATGTACTGAATAATTACTACTAGAGCTTTAACCACTTTTATAAATATTAAATTTAATTAAATGTCAGGAAATCTTATTGAAGCACTCATGTCTGGAATGACTAAAAATCCAGGAGTATTAGAAGCAATGGCTCGTCAAATTGGCGCTCAACCAGCTCAAGCAGAAAATGCATTGGGTAGTATCTTACCTATTTTATTAGGTGGTTTATCTAAAAATTCATCTAATCCTCAAGGAGCAGCAGCTTTGAATAGTGCTTTAGAAAAAGACCACGATGGTGGTGTGTTGGAAGATGTAATGGGCTTCTTAGGTAAGTCTGCTCAAGGACCAGGCGCTGGAATCTTAAAGCATGTTTTAGGCGGCAGAAGAGCGAATGTTGAGCAAGCAGTTGGACAAGGAGCTGGTTTACAATCAGGTCAAGTTGGACAATTACTTGAAATGGTAGCCCCTTTACTAATGGGTGCTCTAGGTAAGCAAAAACGTCAGCAAGGTTTAGATGCAAGTGGTTTAGCTTCTCTTTTAAATCAAAGTACACAACAAGTACAGCAAAGAGAGCCTAAAACAATGGGCTTAGTAGGCAAATTATTAGATAGAGACGGCGATGGTCGTATTAATGATGATTTAGCTTCTATGGGTATGCAGTTATTAGGTGGTTTATTCAAAAGAAGATAAACATACTTAAAATAACAAAAACAAAAAAAAGGAGATACTGCACTGTATCTCCTTTTTTTATGCATCTACGGCCCCCATACCCTTTACCACCAAATAAGCAATGACGACATACCTCAAAAACTTACCTATTATCATCCAAAGCATAACTGCCCAGAAATTAACTCTGAAAAAGCCCAGAGCAATAGCAATTACATCCCCAATGACAGGTAATGGTGTTAAAAAGGCAGAGTAACTCCCGTATTTTTGCATACTTGTCTTCCATGACATTACCTTCTCTTTTTCTATCCGAAAATATTTCTCTATCCATTCCCACTTACCCAAGTATCCAATATAGTAAGATGTCATACTGCCAATAGTATTGCCCAATGTAGCCCAAATAATACAAAGCCAAAAGTTGAATTCATTGTATATCATGATACCTAATACCCCTTCTGAACTAAATGGGAAGACAGTAGCCCCCAAAAAAGCGGACAGAAAAAGACCCAAATATCCATAATCTTCTAAATTGCCCAAAATAACAGTTTTAGTATCCCTAACTCATTACCCACTAATGGCATTAGCTCCTTGTACGACTAAATAAGCAATCAAGACATACTTGATGAACTTTCCCACTAACATCCAAAAGGCCATCTTCCAAAAATGAACCCTAAAAAAGCCTAATGCAATAGCCAATGGGTCGCCCACAATAGGTAAGGTCGTAAAAATTGCCAAATAACTACCATATCGATCCATGTAGTTCTTACTTGACATTATCTTTTCTTGCTTGACTCCAAAATACTTCTCTATCCATTCCCACTTCCCTAAATACCCAATATAATAGGAAGTAAATCCCCCTAAGGTATTGCCTAAAGTGGCAGAGAAGATACATAACCAAAAATTAAATTCCTGATAAATCAATATCCCCATGATCCCCTCTGAACTAAGTGGAACGACTGTTGCCCCTATTAAGGCAGACAAAAAAAGGCCGATATAACCGTAGTCTTCTAAATTACCCAAAATCTGATTTAATTATTTAACACTTCAAACACTAAAATTAATGAAAAGAGTGTCATAAAGGATCGCTGATATAGTCTATTAATGATCAAATTAGAGAAATTTGAACGATTTTTGAGGGATTAATGGCAGAAACTTTACTTTTTACAGAACTTATTGGCTATATAAGTATTTGAAAAGTAAAAACTTCTTAATTTTGAGGGAGTAAGATTGTATACTAAATAGTTGTCTATGTCCATGTTTGATAAGATAAAGTCGCTCTTTGTCATAGAAGAAGAAGGAGACTCACCAAAACCTAAAGCAAATAAGCCTACTGCTAAGGTCGAGCAAAAGGAGTCTAGCAATATTCCCACACCTAAAAATAATACAGTTAATGTGGAAAGTGCAAGTACCCCTCCACCAATTCCTTCAGCTGAAAAGGCTAAAGCAGAGCAAAAATATATGAATACCTTGCTCAAAGCTATAGAAAACAATAATAAAGAGGGTTTTGATTATCTGGAATACAAGGAATCGCTCAAAGCAATGAGCAAATTCCAACCAGATGAAGCAACACGTTATCAATCAGCCTACGCTATGGCTTCAACTATGGGCGTAACGACTGAAAAGCTAGTATCTTCAGCAGGGGAATATGTCGCCGTCTTAGACAGTGAAGAAAAGAAGTTTCAAGCAGCCCTTGAAGCAAAAGCAAAACAAAGACTGCAAGGAGGAGGACAGGAACTAACGAATCTCCAAAATGCCATAAAAACGAAAAAAGAACAAATAAAAAAGCTAGAAGCCGAAATAGCACAACATCAAAAGCAATATGATGAAACTAAAACTAGCTTAGAAAGTGTTACAAATATGATCAACCATACTAAAGAGAGCTTTACCGCTTCCTATCGAAAGATCCGCAAAATGATGACAGACGATATCGAAAAAATGAAGCATTACCTCAAATAGCCTGATCTATTTATCATTGAATAAAACCACTAAAAAATATTTCCCCTCCTTTTTAAGGAGGGGGTAGGGGTGGTTGTCATAAAAATATCCACTCAAAATCTAAATACTCATACGTATATATGGAAATGAAAGAATTTAAACCGAAATCCTTTTGGCAGAGACCTGAAGGAACCGTTGGCAAAATATTCCTAGCAGGAATGCTCATTGCAGGCGGATTTTTGCTAGTAACAATTTTACCTACTCTAATTGCACTGGCTTCTAATCTCTTATACTTATCACTACTATTAGGCGCATTAGGATTAGTCGTCTTCATGGCACTTGATAAGCGTACTCGTAACCTCTTCTCTTATGGTTACAAAAGTATCATGAGATTCATCACGGGTTTATTCATTCAAATTGATCCAATCGGTATCCTTAAGTCTTATGTTGATGACCTGAAGGACAACCTCAAAAAAATGAATAAGCAAATGTCTATCCTCCGTGGAGAAATGCAAAAGCTTAAAAGAACCATTACCACCAATAAAGAACAAATCAATAGCAATATAGCCTTAGCCAAAAAAGCAAA
Organism: Chitinophagales bacterium; assembly: GCA_020629335.1. The sequence goes on from JAHDDN010000198.1 coordinate 4,905, forward strand.
GGAAAAAGATAAGCAGGACATCATGATCCTGAAGTCTCGTAAAGCGGGCCGTCTCAAAGATTCTAACATCCGTTTAGAAGAATTATACGGCAAAATGGAAGTACTGTACCGTGTACTAACCAAAATGTACAGCAATTCCGAAATTCTCCTGGAAGACGTTAAAGACCAAGTAAAAGTCAAAGAAATCGAACGTAAAGCCATCCGTACTTCACACTCAGCCATGAAGTCCGCCATGGACGTCCTCTCTGGTAATACCGACAAAAGAGAAATGTTCGATCAAGCGCTGGAAGCAATCGCCGATGATGTAGGACAAAAAATAGGCGAAATGGAAGAATTCATGGAAATGTCAACCAATTTCATGGACTCCATTGATCTCCAAAATGGCGTTTTCGAAGAAGAAGGCATGAAAATGCTCGAAAAATGGGAAAAAGAAGGAATCTCTATCATCCTTGGTGATGAAAAAGATAGCCTCATCAACGATAGTACAAGCATTGACCTAGACGCACCAATCGCTAAACCAGGCCAACAAAGAGCCAATAGCGGTGGCGGTAATCAAGGCAATCAATATGACGATCTTTTTGACTTTTAATTAAGTTATCTAATATACAAAGGTGAAAAGCAAATCAGTAAGCTAATTTTTAGCCCTACTAATTTGTCTTTCACCTTTTTTTATTAAATTTATTTCAATATTTTTGAATTCCTTTTGGGGCTTCCCCTTTCTAATTTTTTCATGCGCCAGTAGGGGCTGACCTATGTGTCCGCCCTCGCATGAAAAAATTAGAAAGGGTCGGGCTGTCCGCTCTCATGTGGCTATGCCCTTCCTATTCCACTAAGCTGTACTTGTCTGCCCTGCGGGCCAGCCTACGTCCAGCTAAGTTCCATAAGTCAGGGCATGGACGCCACATACCGCTACCATCCCTAAGCCGAAAATTACCAATAAAATAAACATAAATGGCAAGATTAACAACATTTTCAAAATTAGTCATTACGCTTTTAGTCGTCGGACTAATTGGATTTGGTTTCTATATGCTAACGAAATCAGGATTGATACCCACAGAAGGTGGAGATAATCCACAAACAACTACTTCTCAATCAGGCTCCAATGCCAGCGATTCTGATAATAATTCAGGTGGCGGCCTATTTGGAAATAAAAAGCCAAAAGCCACAAAAAATAGCGGTGGCGATGATGATGTCATCAATATAGGCGTAGTAACCTGGGGCGGATATGCCGGAGGACAATACTTCAACGAAGGATTTAAAGCAAATACAAAATCTCGTTTCTATAAAGATTATGGTTTCAAAGTAAATTTCGAAGTACTAGATGATTTTGATGCTTCTCGTAATGCCTTCAAAGCAGATGAAGTAGACCTACTTTGGAATACCATTGATGCCTTCCCAACAGAAGTAGAAGGACTAAGCGATTACGAGCCCAAAGTCGTATTCCAAGCAGACTGGTCTCGTGGAGGAGATGCCATCGTAGTACGTAGAGGCCTCAATAATGTACAAGACCTCAAAGGCAAAAAAATCGCCGTAGCTCCTATGACCCCATCTCATACTTTCCTTATCTGGCTATTAGATGCAGGTAACTTAACAACCAAAGATGTGAAAATCGTTGAGGTGCCAAGTGCCATAGATGCAGCAGATGCCTTCAAAGGAGGACAAGTAGATGCCGCAGTAGTATGGAGCCCAGATGATGAAGATTGTGTCAAAAAAGTGCCAGGTGCTAAAGTATTAGAAAATACAAAGAACGCCTCTCACATCATCGCCGATGTATTCATCGCTAAAAAATCGTATATCGAAAAAAATAAAGAACGATTAAAGCAATTATACGAAGGCTGGATGAAAGGTGCGTCTGAAATCAACGCAGTAGAAGAAAACAAAAGAAAAGCAGCTAAAATCTTAGCAGCAGGCTTAGACCAACCAGAAGATTTCTGCTATAATGCCATCAATAATGTACGTTTAACGACTCATGGTGACAACTTAGACTTCTTCGGTTTAAATAGCGATTATGGTGGGGTAACAGGAGAAGATCTTTATAACAAAATGAAGAAAATATACAACGAATTAGGCTATGCGCCTGATAACGTAAAGAGCTGGAGATTAGTAACCACTAAAGATATCGTAAAAGGAGTTAACCTAAATACAGCCGCACATGCCTCAGAAGCTAAGAAATCCTTCAAGCCAGTAACAAAAGCGGAAGAAAAGAAAGAAGCCATCTCTACTAAAGAAGTAAGTATCAGCTTCCGTACAGGAGAATATCAATTAGATGAAAATACCAAGTACATCATCGATAACGAATTCTTAGACATCGCCAAAGCATTTTCTAACGCCAAAATTAGAGTAGAAGGAAATACCGATAATGTAGGTTCCAGACAATCTAATATCGCCCTTTCAGAAAAAAGAGCAAAAGCAGTTGCTGATTACTTAATAGCGGAGCACAATATGCCACGTAATCGTTTCATCGTAGTAGGAAATGGCCCAGATAAGCCAGTGAAAGGTTGTGAAACTAATGCTAACGAAAGATGTAAAGCGAAAAATAGAAGAACAGACTTTGAATTAGTAAGAGAGTAATGATCAATACTCCCTTTTGAATATTGCGACTATAATAATCACTCCTGATTGTGTGATCCACATTTGAGTAAAAATATTATAGTCGCAATTTTTTTACATCACTAGTAATATCCCTATATGTCATGGCTATTTGAATTAAGAGGCCCTCTTACCTCTCGACAACGTCTTTTATTAGAAATCTTGGGTGTCATACTATTATTGATCCTTTGGACCGTCATCGCTGAAGTCGCCTCTAAGGAGCGAGTAACACAAATTAATTTAGAGGTCGATCCTGTAGAAATCGTAGATAATAAGTACTATGATAGCGATTCCATCCTAATTGCTAATATGCCCCAACTATTAGAAATGGACGAAGCAAGCCTTCGATCTTATGGCTTAAGAAAAGATAAAGTTTACTCCTTATTACCTTCCCCTATTGCCGTTATCAAGTCGTTTAAAGAATTGCATTATGAAGATTATTTGATCGTCAATAGTGCGAAATCGGTATGGCTGAATTTCTTAGGTTATTTAGTGGCGATAGCTGTTTCTATACCCATTGGCTTTGCGATAGGGCTGGTGCCTTTATTTAGGGGGTTATTTAGTCGGATTTTTGATGCTTTTAGGTTTATTCCACTGACTGCCGTGACGGGGATATTTGTCATGTGGTTGGGTTTAGGAAGTACTATGAAGGTCTCCTTCTTAGCCTTTGGTATTATGGTTTACCTTATTCCTGTAGTAGTGCAGCGAATAGATGATGTAAAAGCAGTTTATCTAAAGACCGTCTTTACTTTAGGAGCGACAAATTGGCAAACGATCCGTTCGGTTTATATTCCGTCCGTATTGTCTCGTTTATCGGATGATATTCGTGTATTGGTGGCGATTTCTTGGACCTATATCACGATAGCAGAAATGTTAAATCGTAGTGGAGGTATTGGAGAATTGATTTGGATTGCCAAGCGTCAAAGTAGAATTGATAAAGCCTTTGCGGTTTTAATTGTCATTGTTATCATTGGCTTTTTACAAGATAAGATATTTGTCTTTTTTGATAGAATGTTATTTCCTCACAAGCACGTTACAAAATAAATCGTCCTATGCCAGCACATAAAGATACCGGATTACCAAATATCATTGAGCTAAAAGGCATGAGCCAAAGCTATGATGGAGGAAAAAACTATATTATTCAGGATTTGGATTTTCTGATAGAAGACAAGCCCGCTCAAGGCCAATTTGTTGTGATCTTGGGGATGTCGGGTTGTGGTAAATCTACTCTCTTGCGCTATATCGCAGGTTTACAAGAACCTACCGCAGGGGAAATTTTTATTCGGGATACGCCCATTAAAGAGGCCAAAAGGGTGAGTATGGTCTTTCAGCAATATTCCTCCCTTCCTTGGATGTCTGTTTTAGATAATGTTGCTTTAGGCTTAAATTATCAAGGCGTATCCAAAAAAGAACGCCACAAAAAAGCAAAAGAGATGATCGAGTTAGTGGGCTTAGCTGGTCATGAGAGAAAATACGCCCAATACCCCTCCCTTTCAGGTGGACAATTACAAAGAGTAGCTATTGCTCGTTCTCTTCTAGCTAATCCAGAGATTTTACTCATGGATGAGCCATTCGGAGCCTTAGATATCAATACCCGCCTACAAATGCAAGATTTACTAAGTAGTATTTGGCGCCAATTTCATTCTACCATCGTATTCGTAACACACGATATTGCAGAAGCCGTATATTTAGGAGATGATATTTACATCATGAAATCAGCTCCTTCTAAATTCGTAGAACATATATCGGTTGACCTACCTTTAGTCAGAAGCAGAGAAATCAAAAGAGATCCTAAGTTTGTCAGCCTCGTACATGAGGTAGAAGATCGAATGATCAAGGT
>JAHDDN010000199.1 GCA_020629335.1 Chitinophagales bacterium
TATGAAAAAGACGGCTTTTTATGAAAATCACCTTTCCTTGGGTGCTAAAATGGTTCCATTTGCGGGTTATGAGATGCCTGTTTCTTATAGTGGAATAAAGGAGGAGCATATGAATGTTAGGTCAAATGTGGGCTTATTTGATGTTTCTCATATGGGTCAGTTTGTCTTGAAAGGAGCTGGTGCCTTGTCTTTGATTCAAAAACTGACTTCCAATGATGTGGTTCGCTTAGGGATTAAGGATATACAGTATAGTTGTTTGATGAATGATAGGGCTGGTATAGTGGATGATTTGTTGGTTTATCATTTACAAGAGGACGGGTATATGTTGGTGGTCAATGCTTCTAATATTGAAAAGGATTGGGATTGGATTAGTGCGCATAATTCGGAGGGTGTTGAAATGATTAATATATCTGATAGAACGGCTATGTTGGCTATACAGGGGCCAAATGCTTTGTCGGTACTGGAGGGCTTGACGGAGATGGATTTAGCGAATATGCGTTATTATACCTTTGATAAAGGCGTCTTTGCTGGCTGTAAGAATGTGTTGGTATCAGCTACTGGCTATACTGGTGCTGGTGGTTTTGAGGTTTATGTGGATGAGCAGTATGCGGGGGCTGTATGGGATGCTATTTGGGAAAGTGGGCAAAAGCATGGGATGTTGCCAGCGGGACTAGGTGCAAGGGATACGCTTCGTTTGGAAAAGGGCTTTTGTTTGTATGGTAATGATATTAATGATGAGACAAGTCCATTGGAGGCTGGCTTAGCTTGGATTACGAAGTTAAAGACGACTGATTTTTTATCTAAGAATATCTTATTGGAACAAAAAAAGTTAGGTTTAGCTAAAAAGTTGGTGGGTTTTAAGTTGGTGGATAAGGGTATTCCGAGAAAAGATTATCCGATATTGGATATGGAGGGCAATGAGATTGGAATTGTTACTTCTGGTACTAAGTCTCCTAGTTTGGAGGAATCGATTGGTATGGGTTATGTGAATACTACTCATTCTAAGCTTGGAACAGAGATACAAATTGGTATTAGAAAAAAGATGGCTAAGGCTGTTATTGTGAAGAGGCCGTTTCTTTAGAGTGCAATTAGTCCAAGTGGACGAGCACAAGGGTCGCTCCTACATTTTTGAAATAACAATATTAATAGATGAACAAATTAACGATAGAGACTTGTATGAGTCCTTATTTGGCCCCCTTATATGAGTTAGAGGGTAAGGTGGCTGTAGCGATAGATATATTTAGGGCAACGTCTACTATATGTAGTGCTTTAGCTAATGGTGCTCAATCTATCATTCCAGTGCAAACGATTGCTGAGTGTAGAGCTTATGCTAATCAGGACTATTTGCTGGTTGGAGAAAGGAATGGGGATAAAATTGAGGATTTTGATTTGGGCAATTCCCCTTTGAAAGTTACGCAAGAAGTGGTAGGTGGGAAAAGCTTGGTAATGACTACGACTAATGGTACTCGTGCCATTCATGCTGTGAAAGAAGCTGATGAGGTACTTATTGGCAGTTTTTTGAATTTAAGAAGCATTGCAAGCTATATACAACTAACAAACAAGCCTTTAGTCATCATGTGTGCTGGAAGGCATAATAAAATGAGTGCTGAGGATAGCTTGATGGCTGGGGCTTTAATTAGCCTTTTGCTAGGTGATCAATACGAGATAAAAGATGATGCAAGTTTTATGGTTTATCACTTACATCAGCTTTTCCAAAAAGACCGATTGGCTTATTTAAAAGGTTTTGAGCGCTATGCTTATTTTAAGCAAAACGGGCTCTTACATGAAGTTGATTTTTGTCTTTCTGAGAATTTATTAGATATAGTCCCTATTTTTAATGGGGAAAACATTCAGTTAGGCTGAATGTTTTATTAGAAAATAATGGTCTTATTACCATTGATAAATACACGATCTTGAAAAACTAGTTTTAGCGCTTTTGCTAGAACTACTTTTTCAACATCTTTTCCTGCCTTTGAAAGCTCCTTGACTGTTAGTCGATGATCTATTTTGATAACATCTTGAGAAATGATTGGTCCTTCGTCTAAATTATCTGTTACGAAGTGAGCTGTTGCGCCGATGATTTTCACCCCTCTATTAAATGCTTGTCTGTATGGGTTGGCTCCAATAAAAGCTGGTAAAAATGAGTGGTGTATATTTACTACTTGATGATGGTAGGTTTTCACAAAATCAGGAGTTAATATTCTCATATACTTAGCCAATACGATCATTTCTGGTTGATACTGATCTATCGCCTTAATGACTTCTGCTTCGTGTTCTTTTCGGCTTATACCTTTATGATCAATGAAATGATAGGGTAAGTCAAAACGCTCTACTAGTGGCTGTAATACTTTATGATTACCAATGACTGCTTCTATGGTGGCGTCTAGTTGTCCGAAGGAGTGCCTAATTAGTAAGTCACCAATACAGTGTGGCTCTTTAGTTACTAGGATTACGATTTTCTTTTTTTGCTTTTGGCTAAGTTTCACCATCGAGTCTGCGGGTAAAGCCTCTTGTATCGTGTCTCTTATTTGAATGGGATCGATATTACCTGATAGTTCTGCTCTTAAAAAGAACTGTTCGCTATCTTCATCTACAAATTCGTCTTGTCTGGTAATATTAAGATCATTTTCAAAAATGACTCTGGTGATATTATAAATAATACCTTTTCTATCTTCACACTGTACTGTTAGTACGTAATTTGACTTTGACATGATTAATTTACTTATTTGCTAATTGTCCGCAAGCGGCATCTACATCTTTTCCTCTGCTTCGTCTGATTGTTACGTTTACTTTGCGTTTTTCTAAATAGGCTTTAAAGATTTCCAATTTATCTTCGCTAGTATTGATAAAGGCAGCTTCTGCAATTGGATTGTACTCAATAATATTCACTTTACAGGGAATATGCTGACAAAAGTCTGCTAATTCCTTGGCATCTTCTAAGGAGTCATTAAAATCGCTAAAAACGATATATTCATAAGTAACTCTTCTTTTTAGTTTTTGGTAGTAATATTTGAGTGCTTCTGCCAATGCTTCTAAGGAGTTTTGGTCATTTATAGGCATGATGGTACTCCTTTTTTCATCATTAGCAGCGTGCAAGGAGAGTGCCAAATTGAATCGAGTTTCATCATCTGCTAATTTGCGTATCATTTTTGCTATACCAGCAGTAGAAACGGTGATTCGGCGAGCAGCCATATCTAAAGCTTGAGGAGATGTGATTTTCTCAATACTTCCTAGTACATTGCGATAGGTCAATAATGGTTCTCCCATACCCATATAAACAATATTGGTTAGAGGAGTATTATAGTTTTCTTCTGCCATCCGACTTATTAAGACTACTTGGTCATAAATTTCGGCCACTTCTAAGTTTCTCTTCCTAGGTAAGTAGCCTGTTGCACAAAACTTACAGCTAAGGCTACAGCCTACTTGAGAAGATACGCAAGCTGTCATTCTATCATCTGCTGGGATGAGTACCCCTTCGATAAAATGATCGTCATGTAATTGAAAACGCATTTTGATGGTTCCATCATTGCTTTTTTGTTGTAGTTCTACTTTGATGGCATTGATGACAAAATTTTCTTTCAAGTACTCTCGAAATGCCAAAGAAAGATTGGTCATTTCATCAAATGAGTGAGCAGATTTCTTCCAAAGCCATTCGTAAACTTGTTTGGCTCTAAAGGCTTTTTCACCTGCATCTAAGCAAATTTGCTTCAATTCATCTAATTGGAGCTTTCGTATATCGGTTAATTGTTTCATTACAGGTGCAAAGTTAGTCTAATTAGGAATACAAAAACAATTTGTAAATTTATTTTTTCATTATTCCTTTGTTTTAATTTAGAAACTTATGAGCATACGTAAAATAACAGCAGATTATATCTTTCCGATAAGCAGTCCTTGTATTAGCAATGGGGTTGTTATTGTGGATGAGGATGGAGAGATCATTGATTTAGGATTTCGGGAGGAGTTTGGTGAAGATGATTTGGAGTATCTCCCAGGGATTATTTGTCCAGGATTTGTGAATACTCATTGTCATTTAGAGCTTTCTCATCTAAAGGGACACTTAGAATCAGGTAAAGGATTAGTAGAATTTATCAAGCCGATTGCTAGTATCAGAAAGCAATTTAATGAGGATCAAGTCTTACAGGCGATCTCTGATGCTGAGGAGGAGATGTTAAAAAACGGGATAGTAGCTGTAGGCGATATTTCTAATGATTCTGTTTCTTTTCCTCAAAAAGCCAAAGGAAATTTATTCTATCATACCTTTATTGAGTTCTACGGGTTTAAGATTGATGAGGCTGCCACACTTGAGCGAGCTTTAGCTTTAGCTAAGAGTTTGGGGGAAGGTGCCAGTTATAGTTTCGTACCTCATGCTCCTTATTCTGTATCGACAGCGCTTTATGATGTGATTAATCAGCTTAATGCAAAGCGGAAATCTCCTTTATGCGTTCACAATCAAGAATCCAAAGCGGAAATGGAGCTTTTTGAGTATGGAACTGGAGCTTTTGTGGATTTTTATCAGGGATTAGGGTTAGAAGATTTTAAAAACTATTTCCCTCTTACAGAAATGAGTTCTTTAGAATGGGTATTGAATAACTTAAAGGGAAAGCAGAATATGATATTGGTACATAATACTCAAACAGAGTTAGCTCATATCAAACTAAGCAAAAAATTACATAAAAAACTCTATTGGTGCCTTTGTCCAAACGCAAATCTATATATCGAGAATCAACTTCCCAATATGGAATTATTTATGAGTAAGGGGATAAAGCCAACTATTGGAACTGACAGTTTAGGTTCTAATCACCAGCTATCTATATTAGAAGAAATCAAAACGCTCCAATCTCATTATCCACAGTTGAGTACTGCTAATTTATTAGAATGGGCTAGTTGGAATGGAGCAAAAGCGCTGGGTATAGAAAAGGATTACGGCTCTATTGATATAGGTAAAAAGCCAGGATTAGTATTAATAGAAGATTTGGATGTGGAAGTACAGTTCACGAAACTAAGTCGCGCTATACGCTTGATTTGAGGAAGACTCTTCTCTCCTTTTACTTGTATAAAACGGTAATGTCACTGTAAATATACTTCCTTCATTTAATTTGCTAACAGCTTCGACTGTACCACCTTGTAGTTCTGTTAACTGCTTCACGATGGTTAAGCCAAGTCCAAAGCCATTATTTTTAGTAGGAGCATCATCTACTTGTTCGAATACATTAAAGATATTTGGCAATTTTTCCTTAGAAATTCCTACGCCAGTATCCGTTATGACAAAGGTAAGGATAGATTGATTTTGTCTAGTATCTTTAGTTCTCACATCTAATTCAATATGCCCTTCATCTGTATACTTTATCGCATTACTTAATAGATTATTAAGAATTTGGCTTAGGCGTGTAGGATCTCCTTTAAGTATAGTTGGAATGCTTTCATCAATAGTTAGATGAATAGGAAGGTTCTTCTCTTGGCTGCGGAATTCCATTCCTCTTACCGCATTACAAACAACACTCTGCAACACAAAATCTGTAGAGGCGAAAGAGATTTGATTGGATTGAGTTTTAGCGAAATCTAAGAGATCGTTGAGCATCTTATTCAAGTTCATGGTAGATGCCTCTAATGCTTTTAATCTTTCTATCCCTTGTTCTTCGTTAATATGTCTTTGAAGGAGGTGTGAGATACCAGTAATCTCTGTTAAAGGAATTTTAATATCGTGTGTAATCTTTGCAAAAAATTCTAATTTAAGTCTCTGTTGTCTTTTTAGCTGAACAATTTCTTTCCTTAAAAAATTTACTTTTTGTTCGTAAATTTCCACAGACTCTAATGTTGAGTCTTTTTGAGCTTCGTTTTCTTCAGTTATTTCTTGTACAAATTGAATAAGGCCTACATTGGCATTTTGTTCTTCATCCTTTTGAAAGGTTAGATTTATTAAATAGCATTGATTGTTAATTTCCACTTTTACTCCAGGGACACTTAATTTCTGGCCTATTGGCAAACTATTAATAATGGCCAAATCTTCTTTTAGAAAGGGGAACACCTCTGGTAAGTAAAAAGCACTGTCCGTAGCTTTCAACTCCCAAATAGTATTACAGGAATCTAATAAAAAGCCTTTTTCATTAAATAATACTATCTGAACGCTTTTCAGATATTGATTTCTTAAGTTTTCTACCATTACCTTTTTATATTGGCCGTTTTAAGTAGAGCGATCTTTCTTTTTGTATTAGTAGGAAGACACTCTACCTTGCTTATACGCAATAAAACCATTAATGTTGGGACATTTACTGTGTTTTATACAAAAAAACACGATTCTATAATGAAAAAATTGAAAAAAGCCTAAATCAATAAGCTCATCAATATTCTCTCCAAAAACTTTATGATAGGTGAATTATAAAAAGAAAAAAAATGAATAATTTCTATCTCAATAGCTTAGCTTAATTGAAATAGAAAATACGGTTATCACTAATAAACTACACTTAACAAATTTAGGGAAAAATTAGCAGTTTTTCTAATTTTTATGAGTTCTAAAGTAGTATATTGCCAGCTAAACAGTGCTTGTACAAATGATAATGGCTGCTTTTTTTTTAAAATCCTAGCGCTTATCAACAATGTTACTAATTATGTCTATAGTTTATAAATGAATTTGTATAAGTTTGTTATGAGTAGTCAAAATTTAAAAATAATAAGATGAGTGGAAGTGAAAAAAACCTACATAATTTCCGACAAGATTATCAAGCTGGTCGATTAAATAAAGCCCATGTCAATCCCAATCCTTTCAAGCAATTTGAAAATTGGTTTGAAGAAGTATTAGCCTCCAAAATTAAGGAAGCCAACGCTATGATAGTGGCTACATCTAGTAAAGAAGGTATTCCATCTGTAAGAACCGTTTTACTCAAGGGATACGGGCCAGAGGGTTTTATCTTTTATACTAATTATGAAAGCCGCAAAGGAAAAGAAATAATTGAAAATCCTAATGTAGCGATCTTATTTTATTGGGATATACTGGAGCGGCAAGTACGCATAGAAGGAAAAGCGGAAAAAATTGCTTCCGACTTATCAGATGCTTATTTCAATAAAAGACCTAAAGCTAGTAGAATTGGGACTATCGCCTCACCTCAAAGTCAAGTCATTGAATCCCGACAACTATTAGAGGACAAAGTGATGGCTTTAAATAAAGAGTATGCTAATCAAGAAAACATAAAGCGCCCAGATCACTGGGGTGGATTTATTGTAAAGCCACAAAGCTTTGAGTTTTGGCAAGGGCGTTCCAGTCGATTACACGATCGATTAGTATACCGTTTTCAAGAAAATAATAATTGGATAATAGAGCGATTAGCTCCTTAATCAGATAATCTATTAGCTACCCAAAGCTTCTGCACCTGCTGCGATCTCCGTGATCTCTGTTGTAATAGCAGCTTGACGAGCTTTATTGTACATGATTTTTAGATCACGCTTCAATTCTTCTGCATTCTCTGTGGCATTATCCATTGCTGTCATACGCGCACCATGCTCTGAAGCATTATTATCTAAAATGAAGCTATAAATCTGTGTCTTAATAATCTTTGGTACTAATTCTTCAAGTAATATTTCTTTGGAAGGCTCGAAGATATAATCTGATTTAGTACTTTTTCCTTCGTTGGATTCTATTTTTTGGATAGGCATCGTTTGTACACTTCTAACCTCTTGTACAACCGCATTAACAAACTCACTATAAACGACCTCAACAACATCATACTCCTCATTACTATAAGCTTCCATGACGCTCTCTACTGTTTCAGATACGTTCTCAAAACTTAGTCTTGTAAATAGATCTACATGATCGCTAACTAAAGTGATATCTTTATATCTTTTAAAATAATCGTTTCCTTTCTTTCCAATACCTAATACTGAAACATTGCCTTTTGCTCTTTGTTCCGCATATTTTTCTTTCAATAAATTCTCTGTCTTTTTAATCAACTGAGAATTAAAACCACCACATAAACCTCTATCTGAAGTAATTACAATGATTAAAACATTATTAGGGTCTCTGTGCGTAGCAAAAGTAGAGTCTACACCACCTTCAGAAGCAGAAACAATATTACCCAACATTTCTGTTAACTTTTTAGAGTAAGGACGCATTTGAGTAATTGCCTGTTGCGCTCTACGCAATTTTGAGGCAGCTACTAATTTCATGGCCTTAGTAATTTGTTGAGTAGAATTAATCGAGCTAATTCTATTACGAACTTCTTTAAGTTTACCTGACATACTTCATTATTTGAAAGAGAAAAAAATAAGTGAAGATTTGCTAGCAAATCTTCACTTAAAATCTATTTATGATTTGAAACCTGAAGCAACGCTTGCTGCAATTTCTTCAATTTTCTTTTTCAGATCATCATTAATTTTACCTTTTCTTAGCTGCTCTAACACATCTGATCCTTTACGATCCATCTCTGCTAAGAAGGCTTCTTCAAACTCTCTTACTTTTTCAGTAGGCACTTCACTTAACTTACCTGCTGTACCCAAGTGGATAATAGCCACTTGCTTCTCAACAGATACAGGTGAATACTGTGCTTGCTTCAAGATTTCCACATTTCTCTCGCCCTTATCTAATACCGCTTTAGTGGCAGCATCTAAGTCAGAACCGAATTTAGAGAAAGCCTCTAACTCACGGAACTGTGCTTGATCTAACTTCAAGGTACCAGATACTTTCTTCATAGATTTGATCTGTGCACTCCCCCCCACTCTTGATACTGAAAGTCCCACATCAATTGCTGGACGAATACCAGAGTTAAATAGATCCGCATCCAAGAAGATTTGGCCATCTGTAATTGAGATCACATTCGTTGGGATATAAGCTGATACATCACCCGCTTGAGTCTCAATAATAGGAAGAGCCGTTAAAGAGCCTCCACCTTTTACTTTATCTTTCAAAGCTTCTGGTAAATCGTTCATAGACTTTGCGATATCATCATTCTCATTGATCTTCGCAGCACGCTCTAACAAACGAGAGTGTAAGTAGAATACATCACCAGGATATGCCTCACGACCAGGAGGACGCTTCAATAATAGTGATACCTCACGGTAGGCAACGGCTTGCTTAGATAAATCATCATAAACTACCAATGCCGAACGACCAGTATCTCTAAAGTACTCTCCAATCGCCGCACCAGAATATGGAGCGTAGAATTGAAGTGGAGCTGGCTCAGATGCAGATGCGTTAACGATTACCGTATAACTCATGGCACCATTTGCTTCTAATGCTTTTGCAACCCCTGCTACAGTAGATGCTTTTTGCCCAACTGCTACATAAATACAGAATACAG
>JAHDDN010000200.1:0-3711 GCA_020629335.1 Chitinophagales bacterium
AGCATCTAATTGGATAGTAATGTCTTGGCATATAGCTGTTGGTGGAGTTGTGTCTTGTATTAAAAAGTTTTGTACACAAGTTGCGGAGTCTGTGCCATCAGTTAAAGTGTAAGTTCTTTCTACGCTTATCCCAGCTGGGCATAAAGATCCAGTACTTACATCATTATGTGATAGTACTAAAGGGGCACATGGTTCTGTTGTTACATCTGTGAATACATCATCAATATCTGTAAATGGATTAGGTAAAACACCAACATCACATCCTTCTACATTAACAGTTGTCGGATCTAAATCACAAGTGGCGGAAAAGCTACAGCAAATTTGATCTGCTGTCACACATAATTGCTGGATGGCACATGGCTCAATATCATTATCAATTTTTACTTCAACACAGTAACAATTGCCATTATTCATTACATTGATAGTTCCATCTGGGTTAGAGGCTACTGCACCTCCATCACTATCATCATCATCACAATTTGGGTCTGTAGTCCAGTCGTAGATTAAAGAGCAGGCTAAGTCAACGGCATTCCCAGAGATTTCAGGAACTAATCTAAGAGTTGTAAGACTAACACATTCAATATTTATTGCGTCTATAGTAAATTCTGGGAAAACGGTTACAACTCCATCAACAGAGATTGGAGTAGTATTACACTCACTTGCATCTAGTCCTGTTGCTGTATAAGTGTAATTAGTCCCAGTACAAGAAGTGATAGAGCCTATAGCTGCTTCATTATAAAGAAAATCAATAGTACTGCCACAGTTTCCTGGAGGCGCACAATTTGTTAGGTTATCTAGATTTGGATCATCAGCACTAGTCCATACTGGCCCAATCAAATTGTCTACTGTCAAGGAAATTGGGCAATTTTCAGAGATGTCTGGCTGAGGTGCTATGTATGGACCAGGAACTATTTCAGGAAAGCCACAAACTTGATTGAAGTTTCCTGGCTTACAGATTAGTACATCGAAAGTACTCGTTCCTGCTGGCGCACAATATGGTTCACAAATACCTTGCGAATTAGTGTCACATTCGATTGCCCAATCATCACAATCTGAGAAGTCATTGTAGATGTTGATAGAGCATTGAGATGGTCCATCCCAATCTTCAATTTTGAAGCCTGCTGCTCCAGGAGGAAGCGTAACTGTTAATATTAAGCAGTTTTTATTTCCTTGACAATCACAACAAGCATTGTTTCCTTCAATGCAAAAAGCACCATTTGAGGGATCATAAGTTGTTAAGTCAAGAGTTGCAGTTGCGACAGTATTATCGCAAGTGACTGTTTGAGCATTTACTATAGCCTTCATACATATGAAGAGGCATATAGTAGACACTATTAGTCTGGTAAAAAGGGGTAGTTTTTGATTCATGTTATATGAGTTTTGGTTTTAATACAAGAGGATTTTATTTTTAAGTCATTATCGAATACATAATACAATAGGGGAATCCTCCTTTTTTTTAAAAGGCAGTCCCATTTGTAAGTTTATTATGAAAGTTTTTAAATAGTTAGTTACTGTTTGAAAGTTGGTTATGTTTACACAATGCTTGTTTTGTCTTGTACGATTATTTTGTGATAAATAAAATAGTATGTTATTGAAATAGCCTAAACCTTTTATGAGGGTCGTAAAGTGAATTTTAAAAGTGAGTTGAATCTAACAAAGTTCCAACGCATACGGGTAATAGAATTTGCGCCATTATCTATATTGAAGCACAAGGTAGTAAAATAAATATTAAAAAATAAAAACTTTGATAAAAAAGAATGTAATAAGATATTTGAAAAGAATTGATTTTCAGTTGTTTTTATATTCTTAGTAATTAGGTGGGGCAATATAATGCGATTAATTGAAATGTATAAGTTGTTGTTTTGTAGTGTGTTTTTTGTTTCTTTGCATTGTTATGTGTGGTGGGTCGAAAATTGCTTGAGTTAGTTTGATTTTTAGGTTTGAAAAGTATAAAAATTATTTACCTAAAAAGGGGGAATAGAAAAAAGAGAGTGCATAAAAAGCTTCCCCTGTTCTGATTTTTGCCAACTTATCAACAAGATAAGCGCTTACTATCAGATTAGCTCGTTACACACCCTCTATATATAGTGTCCCCTCTATATTTTTAATGATTAGTCTTCCTTTTCATCTTTGTGAAAAACAAGAAGTGGAAGATCCAATTTACCATAGAATATTTTTCTTGTTTCACCTTTATTAGTGAGTCTTTCCCAAAGGTTTCTATGATGTGTACTCATTACCAACATATCAACCTCTTCGTCTTCAATGTATTGATAAATTCCATCAACCATGTTATCATTTCTAACAATATGCACTGGTACTTTTTTAGTGGTACTTGTTTTGAAGATTATATCATTCTGATTATCTTCTTCAAAACTGTACATATCAGGAGAGCTTTGGGCATTAGCTTCTGTATTAACATGTACAAAGCTTAGTTGTCCCTTTAAAAAGATCGCTAGTTTTTTGAGGAAGTCAATTGAGTTTTGTTTAAGCTCAATAAATTCTGTAGCGTAGGCGATATGTTTTACATCTTTAAACTTTGTTTTTGGCGGAATGACTAGTACAGGGCAATGAGATCGTTCCATTATTGAACTACTTACGCTACCAAGCCATTGGTCGAGGGTGTTAGAGGCCCCTGTAGACCCAATAATGATCATTTCGGCATCTATATTTTCTGCCATTTCTAGTATTGTTGGAATTGGGAATCCTATTTCCAGTTCATATTGGATTTCGACATCTCTTAAGATAAATTTGTCATCCCAGTCAAGAGATTCTACAAAAGCTCTCATTTGGTTTAAAACCACGTTGCGTTTGCCTGCCAATAAGGCATTGATCATTTGTTCTGACATATAATAAGTGGAGGCATGTACCACATAAGAGTGTAGCAGTACTAATTTGCAATCCATTTTTGATGCCATTCTGATAGCATATTTCAATGCGTTAGTAGAAACTGGAGAAAAGTCGATAGGTACTAATATATTTTTCATGATAAGAGGTTTTATTTAATGATTTAATATTTATGAGCGATCAGTTAGTCAATAAAATTTTTAGGTCTTTTTAATACGATCAAATCGTCTAGTGATTGTTGCATTTCCTTAGGGAAGGTGAGTAAAGGTATTTTGGCATCCAAAGCTACATAGTTAATGAGGCTTTGTTCGAAGTTATGCCCACTTATTTCTTTAGGTCTCACTATCATACACACTAGGTCGATTTTTTTAGTTTCTATGAAATTCTCTATACAAGCAAACTTGTTTAGGTCATGATCAGTAAATGAAAAGCTAAAGTTTTCATAGTATCGTGTGAAAAACTTGATCATTGGATAGTTGTGTTGTCTATTATGATCGTACATATCTTTAGCTTCATTTATATGGAGTAAGTATACATGTGCATTGAATTGGTCGGATAACTCTTTAATCATTTTTATTGCACCCATATCGTGTTGTTCGAAATCTTCTGATAGCACTATGTTTTTGAAATCCTTGTATTCCACTGTTTGAGGAATTGCAAAAACTGGTACTTTAGCAGTTTTGATAACATTAGAAGTAATAGTTCCAACAACAGTGTCTTGACTATTAGTAGCCCCCTTAGTTCCCATAACGATGTAATCAACTTCATTGTCTTCACTAAATTTAGTAATTTCTTCGATGATTTCACCTTCTATTGCTGCTAATTCTATTGTAATTTCTTCTATTGGTAAGCTACTAGATCTGATTT
>JAHDDN010000200.1:3811-9278 GCA_020629335.1 Chitinophagales bacterium
TCTGATTTGCTGAACTTGGCCTTCTTTTATTTTAGAAGAGGTATCGCTTATAAAATCAGAATTAGTGCTTACGAGTGGTAGTTGGTATACATGCAATATAACCAATTCGGCATTTAATTTCTTACTTAAATGGCAAGCGTAGCTAAAAGCATTGCAAGCATTTTTTGAGTAATCTGTTGGAAATAATATTTTCATGATTGATTGTTTTTGATTATGTTCTTTTAACAAAGATAAATCATGTATTAGCTATTTGAAATGATATTTGTCACTCCATCAGATGATCTTTTCCATGCTTCCCTATCAATTTTCTCTTTTACAACTAATAGTGGGATGTCATCTACAGCATCAATAAGCTTTTCAGTGTAACTTCCTAGTAGTAGTCTTTTTATCATAGATTTTCCTTGAGCGGCAGTGATGATTAAGTCTGCATCTCTTTCCTTGGCGATACTATAGGTGTAAGCTGCTCCAGCATAATTCATATTTAGATTGAAAATTGGTGCAACATGTGTTTTTTCGAAGTTTACATCAGCAATAAATTCATTATATTGCTCTTGTGTAGAAGCTCTTACTAAAGGTTCAATTTTAGTATTGTGGTATAAAGACCCACCATAACCATAAGTTGGTATATCGTATACGTGATGTATAAAAATGTTCGCATTTTCATTGTCTTTACTTACTGAAATAGCTTCTAGTAGTGCCTGTTTTGAATATATTGAAAAATCAGTAGGTACGACTATTCTATTGAGTGAATGAGTTGGGTTTTCATTAACAAATAAAACGGAGCTTGTGCAGCGTCGAACGACTTGTTTTGGAATAATTCCGCTACCTTCTGATTTCGTTTTTTTACCTAAAATTAGTAAATCCACATTTTTTGTATCTACTCTGTGGATCAAAGTTTTAGCAGGAGAACCTTCTATAACTTCCACTTCAGTGTCGTAATTTTCAAGATTAGAGAAATTGTTTTTTAGATTAGTTTCAATTTCTTTAGCCATTTTTTCATCCATTGGAATTCTTAATTCTGGGAATTCTTGCTTAATTTTAGGCGGAATAGACAAGTCTCTATGAACGTGTGTGAAGTATATTTTATTAGGCTTAAATGTCTTGCATAGAAAAGCTGTATAAGCAATTAGTTGAGCGTCCATTGCAGAAAGGTCTAATCCGACCATTATTCTTTTGAAAGTATACATGATTTGATTTTTTTTTGTTAAATAATATGCTGCTAAGATAAAGGCACTTGATTTATTTTGAAATGATATACATCATCCGAGTAGATGATAGTTGTCATCACAGTAAAATGTTAGCTATGAATGAAGAAGAAGATATCCAACTTTTAAATGCTGTTGTAGATGGTATGATAGATGGCTTAGTTATTATAGATACTAAAGGTACTATAGTAAAAGTTAATCCAGCGACGGCTAAGTTGTTTGGTTATCACGCAGACGAGATACTGGGGGGAAATGTAAAAATGCTTATGCCCAGTCCTCATACAGAACAGCATGATCAGTACTTGATAAATTATATGCGTTCTGGTATTGGTAAGATCATTGGGAAAGGGCGTGATGTAATTGGTTTGAAAAAGAATGGAGCTACTTTCCCATTTAGACTAAGTATTACCGAAGTAAGGGTAAAAGATGAGTGTGTATTTGCAGGAATAATACATGATATAAGTTTTAGAAAGTTAGCAGAGGAAACTCAGATAGCATTAGAAAAAGAGAAAGAATTAAATGAAATGAAGACGAGGTTTGTCTCTATGGCCTCTCATGAGTTCAGAACTCCTTTAAGTACAATATTGACTTCTACTACTTTAATTGATCGTTATAAGGAAGAAGCCTTTTTAGATAAAAGGGAGAAGCATATTAAGAGAATTAAGTCTGCGGTACACAATATGAAAGCGATTTTGAATGACTTTTTATCTATTAGTAAATTAGAGGAAGGTAAGGTAGAAAATTCGCCTCTTTATTTTGATTTGTTTGATTTTTGCTTGGAGGAAGCAGAGGAAATGCAAGCTATTACAAAACGTGATCAAATTATAGTTTATGAACATTTGGGTGGTGATAAACAAGTTTTTTTGGATAAAAAACTGCTAACAAATATTTTACACAATTTGCTATCCAATGCTATCAAATATTCGAGTGAGGAGAGTCGTATATATTTGAGCACTTTTTGTGATGAGACTCTTGTTAGATTAATTGTAAAGGATGAAGGGATAGGTATACCTAAGGAAGAACAAGGCCAACTTTTTACAAGGTTTTTTAGGGCGAATAATGTCAGCAATATTCAAGGGACTGGCTTGGGCTTAAATATTGTTCAGAGGTATGTTAGCTTAATGAAAGGTGAAATTACTTTCGATAGTAATAAGTCTGGTACTGAGTTTACTTTAATATTTAAAAAATAGAAGGATGAAAAAGATATTGTTGATTGAAGATAATTTGGAGATTAGGGAAAATACTGCTGAAATTCTTGAGTTAGCTAATTATGAAGTCGTTACTGCTGAGAATGGTAAGGTAGGGGTTTCTAAAGCAAAGTCAGAATTGCCTGATATTATTATTTGTGATATTATGATGCCTGAATTAGATGGGTATGGGGTTTTGCGGATTTTGAGTAGAGACCCTTTGACGATGGGTATCCCTTTTCTTTTTTTGACTGCAAAAGCGGATAAAACGGACTTTCGAAAGGGAATGACTTTGGGGGCAGATGATTATTTGACTAAGCCATTTGAGGAGGTAGAATTATTAGATACGATAGAAAGAAGGCTTGAAAAGGCTTCTTATTTTATTGATCCTTCGAGCAGTGATTCAAAAGAATCGATTCATTTTTTTAATCAAACTAAAGTGCTTGATAAACTAGCAAGTTTGATTGGAGATCAGGATAAAATGGTTTATAAGAAGAAGCAAATTTTATTCTCTGAAGGTAGTCGGCCTTATAATGTGTACTTTATAAATAAAGGTAAAGTAAAGTGTTATTTGACAAATGAGCACGGTAAAGAGTTAATTACTAGTATTCATGTTAAAGGTGATTTCATAGGTTATCAAGCGATATTAGAAGATCGACTATATAATGAAACGGCTATAATATTGGAAGACACAGAATTGACAGCTATTTCTAAGGATCATTTCTTTGATTTGTTATATAATGATAAGGATATAGGATTTCAATTTGTGAGAATGCTTTCTGCGAACTTGTCAAAAATGAGTTTACAGTTAATGCGAATGGCTTATGATTCTGTTCGTCAACGTGTGGCGAGGGCTTTATTAGTCATGAATGAAAGATATAAGGAGGAAGATGGTTTTGAGATGTCAAGGGAAGACTTATCTAATATGGTAGGTACTTCTAAAGAATCTTTAATCCGTACTTTATCGGACTTTAAGTCGGATAAAGTAATTGATATTAATAATGGTGTTATTTTTATTAAGGATTTTGATGAGCTTAGAGATATTATAGATTATTGATTTTGACTTAGGGATGGAAGCGGTATGTGGCGTATATGGTGCTGCTTACGGAACTTAGCTGGACGTAGGCTGGCCTGAAAGGCAGACAAAGTAGGGACGTAGCCTACGTCTGTACGGGGGAGTAGCTGCGACATAGCCACATGAGAGCGTACAGCCCGATCCGAAGGGGAAGCCCCAGAAAAGAAAAAAGGGCATGCGCCTTATCCACGCATACCCTTCACTACATATCCTAAATCTCCACTATTCAGTGAAAACAAATCTTACAATTTTTTGATAGCCACTTTGTGTGGTGATTATACAGAAGTAAATTCCATTACTTAATCCTATGGTTTGAGGATTTAGTGTTCGTTCATAAGAGCCTGCTGATAGCTTATTGTTTAATAAATTCTGAGTTACTTTTCCGTTGATATCAATGATATTGATATTTACAATTTCTGGAGTTTCCAATTCTAAGTAGATATTGGAATAGTCGTTGAAAATGTTAGGATATAAGTTAGCGTTGATATTTTCATCTGCTGAACTTTTGAGTCGGCCTTGGCTTCTGGCGACAGTTACCCAATAATATCCTTGAGTAGATTGGCCATCAGGGCTAGTTACAATGACGGTATAACTACCAGACTCTAAAGCATGAATATCTTCGGTTGTGGCAGTAAATCCGTTTGGTCCTGTCCATGTGTAGGTATAAGGACCACCGCCTCCACCAACAACTGTTATATCGATAAATCCATCAAAGCTATTGATACCTGATTCATGCCCAATTACAAAATCATCAATATCCAAAATATTACCTTCATCGCTCACAGAAGGATTACCTCCTCCGTATCCGCTATCATTAGTAAATATGACATTGCTTATTTCGCAACCATTAGCATCTTCTACAGAAAATGCCCATTCTGCATTATCAGCATAATTAATAGTAATTAGTGCGTCATAATTAGGATCACTACTTTCTAAAATAGCCCAGTTAACATAACCTGTATGGTCCATATTTATATCGTAAGGAGGCGTTCCTCCGCCCAAGAATACTTGGTGAGTATTATAGTAGAAAGGGAGTATTTGACCATTCATTCCTTCAAATATATTCTGTCCAGTTTCTAACCAAATAAATGGATCAGGTTCTGTTACTTCGAATTCCATCATGATTTCACAACTATTTGCATCTCCTATTTCTACTTGATATAATCCTGGATTTAGTCCACTTATACTCGGAGATCCTGAATCGATAACAATAGGATTATTACCACCAGTACTCCAGATATAGTTATAAGGAGGAACGCCTCCTTCTACAAATACCTCGATGCTTCCTAAGTCTCCTCCCTCTCCGCTAGAGCAATCTAAATTATTAATATCTGCATCCATGTCGAGTGGATCTGGTTCTGTGATTAATATGGTTTCAGTATCAGAGCATCCAATAGCATTGGTTACTGTAACAGTATATACAGATGCACTAAGGTTAGTAGCGGTTGCTGTTGTTTGACCATTGCTCCAATTGTAGGTAAATGGTCCTTCTCCAACTATTACATTAGCCGTGGCTTCTCCATTTGCTTCTCCAGCACATCTGACGACATAGCCATTGTAATCACTCATACTAATGTCAATTTCAACAGGGTTGTAGGTATAAGTGAACTCACAAGTAATCATATTGCCCGAGTCATCGCTGATAACAATAACTATATCAGTTTCTCCAACTGGGAGTTCAGTTCCTGGAGGATTGTTATTCATTACAATACTGGCACCACAATTGTCAGTGAAAGTAGGTAATTCGTAAGAGGCATTAGGACTACAACTTTCAATATTACTTGGGCAAGTCAATAGGGTAGGAGGTATATTATCTTCTACGGTTACGGTAGCGTCACAAGAGCTGGTGTTTCCATTGACATCTATTACTGTAAGCGTAATTGTATTTTCTCCTAATTGAGAACAATTGAATTCATCTTGACTAAGAGTTAGATTATCGATACCACAAGCGTCATTACTACCATTATCAATTTGCGCCGCTGTTATGGAAGCATTTCCAT